>NZ_JAPWHT010000979.1:0-803 GCF_027270795.1 Streptomyces sp. ActVer | reverse complement strand
GCTGCTCGCCACCGGCGCCCGATCGGAGCCCCGGCGCGCCCTCGAACGGCTCGTCGTGCGGGCCGAGGTCGCGCTCGCCGTACCCGCCGACACGGACTCCGGACGGTTGCGCTCCTGGGCGCGCGACCTGCGCGGAACGGGCCCCGCGCCCTGCGTGGAGCCGGCATCGGCGGCCGACGAACTCCTCGGCGTGGAGGCCGAACGGGCCGCGGGCAGGCGCCCGTTGGCCGACAGACTCGGCCCGCTCCTGCCCCTTGCCCTGCGCACCGCACTCGGCTGTGCCCTCGCCGGCTACGTGTCGCTGGCGCTCGGCGCCGGCCGCCCGTACTGGGCCCTGGTCACCGCCGCCTCGCTCTATCAGGCGAACATCACGCTGACCTGGAGCCGCGGAGTGCAGCGCGTCGTCGGCAACCTCGTCGGCGTACTCCTCTTCGCGGCCGTCGCCCCGCTCGCCCACCTCGGCCCCGCCGCCCTCGTCCTGTGCTGCCTCGCCTTCAACTTCGGCGCGGAGGCCCTGATCAGCCGCAACTACTGGCTCGGCAGCATCTGCGTGACCCCGATGGCGCTGCTGATCACCGAGTTCACGGGCTTCCAGCAGCCCGGCGAGCTGATGACGGACCGGATCGTGGACACGGTCGTCGGCGCGCTGGTCGGCTTCGCCGCCGCGGTCGCGGTGACCAACCGGCGTGCCGGGGACCGCATCGAAAACGTCCTCGACACGGTGGAACGCGCCCGCGAGCACACCGCGCGACTGATCGCCGCCGGGCGGCCCGGCCCCGGCGCCCTGGAGGCCGCCAGATCGG
>NZ_JAPWHT010000978.1:0-805 GCF_027270795.1 Streptomyces sp. ActVer | reverse complement strand
CCGATCTGGGGTCGGCTTTGCCGCGCCGGGTCCGCCACCGGCGCGCAGTGGACCGGGCGGTGGGCCGGACCCGGGCGAGGTGGGTTCGCCGAGGTTCTCGGCCGGACTCGCGCCGGGCGTCGGCGCCGAGTGGGATTGCCCGGCACGGTCCGGAGGGCCAGGGACGTCGAGTTCGCCGCCGTTGGTGCGAGGGCCGGGTGGCCCGCCGGGCTTCGGCGTATCGGGGCGGTTCCGGTTCTCGGCCGGACTCGCGCCTTTCGCCTCGGGGACGGCGGCGGTTCGAGCCGGGCCGTCGGCCCGGTTCTCACCGGGCGTCGAAGGAGCGCCGGGATCCGTGGTGCTGGGACCGGCGGCATGGTCCGTCGTGTCGGATGGCCAGGAAGGGCCGGGCTCGCCGGTCGCCGGGGCCGGCCGCGGGACCGGCCGTGTCACCAGCGGGCGGCCGCCGGTGAGCCTTGTGCCGGTGCCGGTGCCGGTGCCGGTGCCGGCGTCGGCGCCGGCGTACGGGACTGTCACCGCCGTCGCGCCCGCCGCGGCCATCACGTGGGGGCGGGTGCCGGGCCCCGTGAGCGTCGCTCGCAGCCTTCGTCTCACGCCGGCGCCCAGCGGAGTGAGCGTCACCTCGTGGCGCGGTCGCAGGCGTTCGGCCGCCAGGCGCAGGGCCTCGTACGGGCCGCCAGGGAAGCGGCCCACGAAGATGGCCAGGAGGCCGATCAGGGCCGCCGCGACGCCGCCGCGTGCTCCCGCGTCCAGGCCGACCAGGAGGGCCGCCGCGAGCAAATCGCCGACTGCGTCCTCGGCGCGC
>NZ_JAPWHT010000977.1:0-822 GCF_027270795.1 Streptomyces sp. ActVer | reverse complement strand
GCCCGGGCCCGCGCCGAGGCCCGGCACGCCGCGGGGCTGCGCGGCCACCCGCACGTGGTGACCGTGCACGACGTCCTGGAGCACGAGGGCCTTCCCTGGATCGTCATGGAGTACGTGCCGGGCGCGCTCGACCTGCACGCCCTGGTCACCCAGCGCGGGCCGCTGGCCCCCGCCGAGTGCGCCCGCGTCGGACTCGCCGTGCTGGACGCGCTGACCGCCGGGCACGAGCGGGGCGTCATGCACCGGGACGTGAAGCCCGCCAACATCCTGCTGGCCCCGGACCGCGCCGGGTCGCCGTACGCCCGGGTGCTGCTCACGGACTACGGCATCTCCGTGCAGCCCGACGGCGGCGAGACGCGCTACACGCAGACCTCCGTGCTGGTGGGCACCGCCGGGTATCTGGCGCCCGAGCGTGCCCAGGGCGGGCCGCCCACCACCGCGGCCGACCTGTTCTCGCTGGGCTGCACGCTCTACTACGCCGTCGAGGGCTACGGCCCCTTCGACCGAGACTCGGGACTCGCGGCGCTGACCGCCGTCGTACTGGAGGAGCCGCGTCCGACGCTGCGCGCGGGCGCGCTGGAGTCGCTCCTGGCGGCCATGCTCACCAAGAACCCCGTCCACCGGATCACCGCGGAGGAGGCCGAGGGCGCGCTGTCCGCGATCCTGACGCCGCAGTCGCATCCCCGGACCCGGTTCGACCCCGGCTCGGAGCCGCCCTGGGCGGGCGGGCCCACCCGTACGGCCGCACCCCGTGTCCCCGAGCCGCCAGGGCCCTCGCAGAGCCACGCGAACGGCTCACAGTGGTACGCGCCCTCTGCCGCC
>NZ_JAPWHT010000976.1:0-762 GCF_027270795.1 Streptomyces sp. ActVer | reverse complement strand
AGGCAGGTGGGGCTTGGTCGCGTAGGCCACGAAGCTCTTGCCGATCAGCGGGTTCAGCGCCTGTTCGGCGACCCGGGTGGCGAGGGGTTTCTTCATGATGTCCCAGACGAGGAGCTTGTGGTACGCCCGCACCGGCAGCGCCTTGTCGTTGTCGACGCCGAACGCGCACTTCAGCCACCAATAGGGGCTGTGCAGCGCGTGGGCGTGATGCGTGCCGTACGGCCGCAGGCCGGCCTCGCGGATCCTGCCGAGCAGTTCGTCCGCCTTGTAGATGCGGATGTGGCCGCCCTCGACCTCGTGGTACGCGTCCGAGAGCGTCCAGCAGACCTTCTCGGGCCCGTAGCGCGGGACCGTGATGGCTATCCGCCCGCCGGGCTTGAGCACGCGGACCATCTCGGCGAGTACGCCCTTGTCGTCCGGGATGTGCTCCATCACCTCGGAGATGATGACGACGTCGAACGACTCGTCGGGGAAGGGGAGTTGGAGCGCGTCACCCTCCATGGCGGTGGCGGTCGCGCCCGCCGGCGCCTCGCCCGCCTCCTTCATCGCGGCGAACCACTTGGCGACCTCGCGGATCTCCTCCCCGTTCTGGTCCAGCGCCACGACGTGCGCGCCGCGCCGGTAGCACTCGAAGGCGTGGCGTCCCGCCCCGCACCCGAGATCCAGCACACGGTCCCCCGGAGCAAGCGGAAACCGGGAGAAGTCGACGGTCAGCACGTGGTCCTGCTTTCACGGTGAGGGGTGTCCACGGGGGGGGGCCTC
>NZ_JAPWHT010000974.1:0-846 GCF_027270795.1 Streptomyces sp. ActVer | reverse complement strand
TGAACCGCCCCGGGTTCGATAGAGATCTCAGATTATGGTTGTGACCTGGGGTTTCGTGGATTCCATGTAGTGGTTGGCTTCGTACTCGACGGGCGGAACGTGCCCGATCTCACCGTGGAGCCGGCGGTGGTTGTACCAGTCGACCCATTCTGCGGTGGCCAACTCGACCTGGGCGAGAGACTTCCAGGGCCGTCGGGGCTTGATCAGCTCGGTCTTGAACAGGCCGATCGTGCTCTCCATCAGGGCATTGTCGTAGGCGTCGCCGACCGATCCGATCGAGGCGGCGATGCCGGCGGCGTCCAGGTGCTCGGCGAGCCGGAAACTCGTATATTGCGACCCGGCATCCGAGTGGTGGATCAACTCGCCTGGCTGAACCGGGTGTTGGTCGCGGTCACGTTGCCACACGGCCATCTGCAGGGCGTCCAGGACGAAGACCGTTTCCTTCACGGTGGCCGCGGACCAGCCGACGATCCGGCGGGAGAACGTGTCCACGACGAAGGCGACGTAGACGACTCCGGCCCAGGTCTTCACGTGGGTGAAGTCCGCGACCCAGCAGCGGTTCGGGGCGGCAGCGACGAAGTCGCGGTCCAGCAGGTCCGGCGCCCGTTCGGCCTGCCCGCCGGGCAGCGTGGTGATCACCTTCTTGCCGCGGACGGCGCCGGTGATGCCGAGTTCGCGCATGAGGCGCTCGACGGTGCAGCGGGCCACGACATGTCCCTGCCGGTTCAGTTCGCGCCAGATCTTCCGCGCCCCGTAGACGCGGTAGTTGGACGTGTGGACCTCCTGGATGCGCTCTTTGAGTTCCTGGTCGCGCACGGATCGGGCGGAGGGAGCTTCGAGGCGTTT
>NZ_JAPWHT010000973.1:0-847 GCF_027270795.1 Streptomyces sp. ActVer | reverse complement strand
GGAGGGCGACCGTCTCGTCGTCACCGTCCTGGACCAGCCCGAACCGGAGGCCTGGCCCGAGGTCTGGCGCTCGGAGTGGCGCTCGGAGTGGCCCGACGCGCCCGTACGCACCATGCCGACCCTGGCGGCCGCCCTGCGCGACGGACGCGCGGCCATCTGGCCGGCCGGAACCCCGCTGGAGGCCACGCTCGCCGAGGTCGGCCCCGGCGGCCTCGCCATCCTCCCGCTGCCGGCCGGCAGCGGGAGAATGGCCGGCGCCTGCCTCATCGGCTGGGACACCCCGCACGACTTCGGCCCCGACGAGCGTGCCCTGCTCACCGCCTCCGCCGGCCTCGCGGGCCAGGCCCTGATGCGCGCCCACGCCTTCGACGCCGAACACGAACTCGTCGGAATGCTCCAGCGCACCCTCCTCCCGCGCAGACTGCCGCCCCTGCCGGGCGCGGAAGCCGTGGCCCGCTATCTGCCCACCACGGCGGGTCTGGAGGTCGGCGGCGACTGGTACGACGTGATCCCGCTGCCCGACAGCCATGTCGCCCTCGTCATCGGCGACGTCCAGGGGCACAACGCCCAGGCAGCCACCCTCATGGGCCAGATGCGCACCGCGCTACGCGCGTACGCAGTCGAGGGCCACCCGCCGGACGTGGTCGTCTCGCACGCCAACCGGCTGCTCATGGACATGGAGACCGACCTCTTCGCCACCTGCTGCTACGTCGACGTCGACATGGCGGAGGGCACGGCCTGGTGCGTACGCGCCGGACACCTGCCGCCCGTCCTGCGCCACCCGGACGGCACCACCGAGATCGTCGTCACCGAGGGCGGACCGCCGCTCGGCGTCATCACCCAGGCC
>NZ_JAPWHT010000972.1:0-850 GCF_027270795.1 Streptomyces sp. ActVer | reverse complement strand
GCGAGCACCGCGCGGACCGCCGCCTCTTCCTGCTGCCAGGCGTCGAGCCGGTGCTGGAGGTCGCGATGGGCTGCGTCGTCGAGGAGGGCGGCCGCGGCGGCGGACGGTGTGTCGAACCCGGCGCGGAAGGCCGCGTCGGCGAGTCGCGCGTCGGCGTCCTTCAGTCGCTGGGCGGTGTCCGCCGCGACACGTGCGGCATCCGCGGCCTCGGTGAGCAGCGCGACCTGCCGCTCCAGTTGCGATGCCCGCGCGGCGACACTGCCCGCCGAACCCCGGGCCTGTGTCAACTCCCCCTCCAGGGAGGCCCGTTCGCGATCGAGCGCCTCCCGCAGCGAGCCACGGGACGCCACCCGGCGGGCGGCCTCCTGCTGCGCGGCGAGCCGTCGTTCGCGCTCGCGCTCGGACTGCCCCAGGGCCTCACGCGCCGCGTGCAGCCCGGAAGCGGCGCCGTGCGCCTCGGCGTGTCGTCGCTCCAACTCCTCGGCCAGTTCGGCGAGTTGCCCGGTGGGCAGGTCCCCCGCCTCGGCCGTCGCGGCGGCCAGCGCCTCGCGGACGACCCCGAGCCGCCGCTCCTCCTCGGTGCGCTGTTCATCGGCTCGCTGGTACGCGGCGAGCGCGGCCTCCTCGGCCTGCTGGCCGACGTGTCCGTCGACCTTCCGGGCGGGCGCCGGGTGTTCGGTGGCACCGCAGACGGCACACGCCTCACCGTCCACCAGGCCCGCGGCGAGCTCCGCGGCGATGCCCTTCAGGCGCTGTTCCTTGAGGTCCAGCCAGTGGGCGCGGGCGTCCGTGGCGCGCTCGCGTGCGGCGAGCACGCGCGCGTGGGCCTCGTCCGTGTCCCCGGCGAGCT
>NZ_JAPWHT010000971.1:0-850 GCF_027270795.1 Streptomyces sp. ActVer | reverse complement strand
TGTCGACCCGCCGCGCGACGCCGTCGCCGAGGCGGACCGGCTGATGTACGGGCACGCCGAGTTCTTCGGGGTGGTCCGCGACGACCTGACCGACCCGGACTGGTGGTGCGACCCGAAGACCGGGCGCCGGGCCCCGTGGGGCTACGCCTTCGACGTGCCGTACCGGAACGAGGACGTGGTCGGGGACATCAAGCAGATCTGGGAGCCGTCCCGGCATCAGTACCTCACCCAGCTCGCCGCCGCCTATGCGATCACCGGGGACGAGCGGTACGCCGAGCGCGTGGCCGAGCACCTGCGGTCGTGGTGGACGGCCAACCCACCGCTGCGCGGCGTGCACTGGATCAGCGGCATCGAGCTGGGCATCCGACTGCTGTCCTGGGTGTGGATCCGCAGGCTGCTCGACGGCTGGCCGGGCGCGGCCGGTCTTTTCGAGGGCAACCCGGTGGCACTGAACCAGATCTGGCACCACCAGCGCTGGCTGGCCGCCTTCCCCAGCCGGGGGTCCTCGGCGAACAACCACGTCATCGCCGAGGCCGCCGGGCAGTTCGCGGCGGCTTGCGCGTTCGGATGGTTCCCCTCCTCGGCGCGCTGGGGAGCCGAGGCGCTGCGATCCCTTGAGCGGCACCTGCGAAGCAACACGTTCCCCTCCGGCCTCAACCGCGAGCTGGCCACCGAGTATCACGGACTTGTGCTGGAACTCGGTCTGGCCGCGGTGGCCGAGGCGGACGCCGCCGACGTGCCGGTCCCCGCGACGATCCGGCTGGTGCTGCTGCGGATGACCGACGCGCTTGCGGCCGTCGTGGACAACCGGCTACGGCCCGCGCGGCAGGGGGACGCGGACGGCGGGCAC
>NZ_JAPWHT010000970.1:0-852 GCF_027270795.1 Streptomyces sp. ActVer | reverse complement strand
CGACCGGCACGAGCACGGAGTTGGACGACCCCGCCACGTCCAGCTCGACCCGGACCCACCCGCGCCGCCGCCAGAGCAGCGGCTCGACGATGCGTACGGTCTGGACGCGCCCGGGCGGCACCGTCTCGTGCGTACGGTCGAGGAGCCCGTGGTCGATGCGGAGCCCGTCCGGGGACTCGCCCACGGTCCAGTCGTACTCGCCGACGAACCGTCCCACGCTGCTCGCGCCCGCCGCGCCGAGCAGCGGAAGAGCCGTCGCGAGGACCGTCCACACGCTGTGGGTGGCGAACCACAGGAGCGGCGGTACGACGAGGGCGGCGGCCAGCGTTCCCCAGGTGGCGCCGGTCAGGACGAGCGACACGGCGAGGACGCCGGCGGGCACGTGGAGCAGCTGCTGTACCGGTGCCTCGCCCACCTCGTGCGCCGTCTCGGGCGCGAAACCGGCGGCCCGGGCGAGCAGTTCGGCCCGCAGCACCCGGGCCTCCTCCTGGCCCAGATAGGCCAGCTCGTCCTTCTTGTCGGTCCCGACGACGTCGAGTTTGAGTTTGGCGACGCCGGCCACGCGGGCCAGCAGCGGCTGGGTGACGTCGACGGCCTGGATCCGTTCGAGCCGGATGTGCGCGGTGCGCCGGAACACCAGGCCCGTACGGATGCGCAGTTCGGTGTCGGTCACCGCGAAGTGTGTGAACCACCAGCTGAGAAAGCCGTAGAGGGCGGCCCCCAGGACGGCTGCGACCAGGAGGGCCAGCAGTGTCATCGTGGTGAGCCGCGTCAGTTGCCGCTGCGCCTGGTCGGGGTCGTTCACGGCCCAGCCGGCGATCACGGCGACGGGCGCCCACGCGCGCAGATCGG
>NZ_JAPWHT010000096.1:0-27664 GCF_027270795.1 Streptomyces sp. ActVer | reverse complement strand
CAGAATCGACGCTCCGCGCACCGATTTTCACGCCGCCAGGCGTGACTAGAGGAACAGGAGGACTCTTCTGTAGTGAGCTGGTGATGCCGTGCGCCGTTGCCGTTCGTGGTCGGACGGCGGATCGTCGTGTCCCAGGAGGCGGTCTTGGAGGCGGCGATGGTGTCGTGGTTGGAGGAGCTTGATCGGCGGGAGGCTTCCGCGCGGGAGGAGATCGCCGAACTGCGGGACGGGATTGAGGAGTTGACCAGGCGTCTTGCTGAGCGGGAGGAGGTGCTGTCCCGGCTGGAGATCACGCGGGAGACGATGACCGAGATCCTGTCCGGTGATGAGATGGTCACGGTCGCCGGGGCGGAAGCGGGCGCGGGCGGGGGCGGAGGAGTACCGGTCTGCGGCGGGATCGCCGGTCGGGGTGCGGCTGGTGCCGCAGTGGACGCCCGGGCTGGCCGTGGGGGTGCTGCCGGGTTCGTACCGGGACATCGTCGAGGTCCTCCAGGACGCGGTGCGTCCGATGCGGGCGCATCACATCTGTGCCGCGCTGGGCCTGTCGACGGACAAGAGCAAGGTGGAAGGCTTCCGATCGAAGCTGAAACGGCTGGCCGGGCGGGGCTGGCTGGTGGAGGAGGAGCCGGGACTGTTCACGCCGTGCGAGGCCCTGGCGGCGGCCGGGGATGCGCCGGGGTAAGCGGAGTCCGCCGCGCGCGGCCGCGCCGGTGTGGGGGCGGGCTCTCGTCCCTAGCGTCGAAGGTGCCACCCATTCGCATGCCCGGAAAGCGAGAGCCCGATGACCGCAGGCTATGCGGCCGACGCGGCGGCTGACCCCTTTGCCCGTGCCGCTTCTTTCCTCACTTGTCTCATCGATTCTCTCTCCGGTCCCGAAGCTCTGCTCCTGCCCACGAGCGGGTGGAGGAAGACGCCGAGAACGGGCGAGGGAGCTGGCCCGCCTTCTCCTGCAGGGCCATTTCGACCTGCGCGCCCGGCGGGAGGAGGCCGAGCTGTCGGCCCTGAACGCTGGCGACCGGGCCGTACTCGCCGCGGGTCGGACCCGGCTGGAGAAGGGCCACCGGCGCCAACTCGCGACCGTGGTGGGGCCGGTGACCGTGACCCGGCGCGCACTGCGTGCCCCGGGCCGGACCAACTGCTGTCCGGCCGATGCGGTACTGAACCTGCCGCGCGTCCGGCACAGTCTGGGCCTGCGCAAACTCGCCGTACTGGAAGCCTGCCGCGGTTCCTGCGACACCGCGCTCGAGGCGATCGACCGCCGCTGCGGAGCCCGTCTGATGGGCAAGTGGCAGGCCGAGGAACTGGTGCGGGCGGCCGCGGTGGACATCGCCGCCTTCTACCTCTTGCGCACCCCCGAACCCGCGGCGAAACAGACGCTGCTGGTGCTCAGCTTCGACGGCAAGGGCATCGTGATGGGGCCGGGACATCTGCGCGAGGCGACCCAGAAGGCCGCCGAGCGGGCGAAGCGGACCTTCCGCACCCGTCTTTCGGCCGGGGAGAAGTCGGGCCGGAAACGGATGGCCACCCTCGCGGTCGTCCACGACGCGGAGCCTGCCGTTCGTCGTCCGCACGACATCATCGCCCCGCCCGGCGGCCGCACCGGACAGCGCACCGTCCGCAAAGGGCCGAAAGCCCGCGCGAAATGGCTCACCGCCTCCGTCGAGCACGATCCCGAACACGTCATCAAGACGGCGTTCGACCAGGCCGAGGCCCGCGATCCGCAGCACCGAAGGAACCGGGTGGTCCTGGTCGACGGCGCCACCCACCAGCTCGACCTCGTCCGAGCCGAGGCCGGCCGCCGTGGTGTCACCGTCCACGTGATCGAGAAATTGTGGGCGGCCGCACGGTGTTTCCACACCGCCACCGACCCGGACGCCGAGACCTGGGTCGGGACGAAAGCGGCCCGGATCCTGGCCGGTGACGCCTCCGGCGCCGTCGCCGACATCCGCGCCGAGGCCGCCCGCCGCCGTCTCACCGACGATCAACGCGCGGCTGCGGACACCGCCTGCCGCTACCTCACCAACAACGCCGACCACGTCCACTACGACCAGGCGCTGACAGCCGGCTGGCCGATCGCCAGCGGAATAGTCGAGGGAGCAGCACGCCACTTGATCGCCGACAGGCTCGATATCACCGGCAGCAGGTGGAGCCTGGCCGGCGCCGAAGCTGTCCTCACCCTCCGCGCCGTCATCAGCAACAACGACTTCCCCGAGTACTGGATCTTCCACACCGCGAGGGAGCGCGAACGCCTCTATCCCCAGCCTGACCAGCACGCCTACGGCCTCTCAGCCTGATCGACGATCTCACTCACGAAGAGCCGCACCCATCGAGGAGAGCAGTGGTGGCCCGCCCGATGGCTGAACCGACCAGGTGGGCCATTTCCACCAGGCTGTCAGTGATCGATTCCAGCTCTTCGTGATACGCAGTTCGCACCGCGTGCCTCCCCACGTCGAGTACGTCCCCATTCTCCAGGAGGCTGCTCAGGCTCCGTCGGCGCCTCGCCCGGCACAGCGGCTGGAGCGGCCAGCCCTACACCCTGCCCGAGGACGCGGTGGAGTGGGTGGAGGCACTCGCGGCCCTGCGCCGCGAGGTGACCCACCCGCGGATCTACCCCTTCCGTGAACAGGTCGCCCGGGCCTGCGAGCGGGCCGCCCTGGCGCTGCGTGCCGGTGTCCCCGAACCAGGACTGACGGCTCCTGATACGAGGTTGCTTCGTTGGTGGGCCCCACCGTTGCCTGGACGGGTGCGCCTGCCGTTGCACCGGGGGTTGCTCCCCAGCCATCCCGGAAGCACGGGTCGTACCAGGTCACATCGCTTGGGCAAGCCCACTTCGTACGCCGACACCTCTTCCTGCGCGACAGCCGCAGGAAGAGGGATGCCGTCTCTCGCGCTCCTCGCGGTTCCGCGCAACGCCGTGAGTGGTGCGGCCGGTCAGAACCGGCCGCACCACTCACGAGTTCTAGCGGGTTACCACTTGTCGGTACACCACTTGTTCGTTTCCGGGCCCCGGTAGCAGGCTCGCATCACGAAACTGCTGGACGACCTGGTTGCGATACCTTCGGTGAAGTTGCTGACCGTCGTGCTGTAGATGGACCGGGTGACCCAGTTCGCACCACTGTCGGAACTGGACTCCAGCCAGATGTCACCCTGCCGGTCCGACGGGTAGTTGTCCAACTTGGCCCAGGCGTACTGGGTACCGTTGTAGGTGCCGTAGCGCAGCTGAACCTGGAACCCGCCGATCGGCGTCCACTCGGCGGTCGCCTTGTCCGGGATCGCAAGCACCTGATCCCGGCTGATCTTCTCCTCCGCGGCGCTGGCCGACCCGACGGAAGTGCCCATCAGCGTGCCCACCGCCAGCAAGGTGAGCAGGAACAGGCGAAGTGACTTCAACATGGAACTCCTTGAATATCGATCACGAGCGGCTACTCGGCAACAAGCTCACATACGGGAAGAAAATCTGTTGAGGCAGACGTAGAGGACGGTGCCGGGTGGGTTGGTGTTCACGGCGAGCCAGTGCCGGGCACCTGGCAGAGAAGGCCTGCGGACAGGTCCTGTTTCCTCTCCTTGACCGAAGGGCTGGGGCGCCCACAGATTTGCCCTTTGCCGTCATGCTCGCCTGCCGGGACCCTCGGCATGTCGTCACCATGACCACTGCTGTCACCCGACCGGAGCGATCACGTCGTTCCTGCCCAAGCAGCCGTAGCGGCCATGAGTTCCCCCGTGCCAACGCCTCGAAATGTAGACCGCACCTCGGACATCGCGCCCCTGACAGATGTCAGGGTGTTGATTTGGCGCTGGCGCACGGCGGCACGGTCCCCGCGAGCTATGACTTCCGATGCCGGGGCTGCGCAGCGGCCCCACCTCCGCCCCGAACACCCCGATCTGATCGACCAGTTCCCCCCTTCCCTCGACTCCTGAACCGCACCTGAACCTGGTCCACCCCCATCGCCCGATACGCCCGCAAGGACTCGGCGAGGGCGTCCGGCGGCCCCGCGATCGTCCGGCGTCCGACGTCCCAGCCGGACGTGCCGAGGTACGGAGGCCCGGCGATGGCACCGACGGTGAACGGCTCCTCGATGCCCGCCTCTTCCCGCAGCCGCCGTATCCGGGCGACCTGCTCCGGGAGCCGGTCGCGCGGGTCGCCCTGCGGCAGCCAGCCGTCGGCCTTCAGCGCGGCCCTGCGCACGGCGGCCGGGGACGATCTGCCGACCCAGAGCGGGACGCGGTCCTGGGCGAGCCGTGGCAGTTGGCCCAGGCCCGCGAAGTCGTAGAACTTGCCGTGGTGTTCGGGGAACTCGTCGGGGCCGAGGGCGGCGCGCAGGGCGTCGATCGACTCGTCCAGTACGGGCCCGCGGCGCTCGAAGTCGGCCCCCAGCGCCTCGAACTCCTCCCGTACGTGCCCGGCCCCGACCCCGAGGATGAGCCGGCCGCCGCTGAGGTGGTCGAGAGTGGCGTACTGCTTGGCGGTGAGGAGGGGGGTGGCGCAGGCCGACGACCGCCACGTGGCTGAGCAGCCGTACGCGCTCGGTCACGCCCGCCAGGAAGGCCACGTGGCGACGAGGTCGTACCAGACCGTGCTCATGGCGGAGGCCAGGCGGCGCGGGATGGCGACGTGGTCGCAGCTCGCGACTTAGGCGAAGCCGGCGTGGTCGGCCGCGCGGGCGACGGCCGCCAGGTCCTCCGGGCCGGCGGCGGCCTCCCAGGGTTCGGCGTAGATCGTGCTCTGCGACTGGACGGGGAGCTGGATGCCGTACGCGAGGTCTCCGGCACCGTCAACGACCCCTGGTCCAAGAAGACGGCGACCCAGCACAAGTTGTACGCCGACACCGAGGCGTACTACGTCCGCACGGAAGCCACCCACGCCCGTACCAACATCACCAGCGGCATCACCCCTCGTGACAGGGTGCGCACCACCACGACCACATATGACGACTACGGCATGGCCGAGACCGTCCAGGACGGTGGTGATGATGCCGTCACGGGCGACGAGACCTGCGCCCGCACCTGGTACGCCCGCAACGACGACAAGGGCATCAACTCCACGGTCTCCCGCACCCGTACGGTCGCCAAGACCTGCGCGACCACAGACGCGAGCCTGGACCTGCCGGCCGATTCCTCGCGCCCCGGCGACGTCATGTCCGACACCGCCGTGGTCTTCGACGACACCGGCGCCACAGCCTGGTCCTCCTCCCAGAAGCCGACCAAGGGCGAGGCCGTGTGGTCCGGCCGCGCCAAGTCCTACGGCAGCGACGACTCCCCGTCCTGGCAGAAGGTCGCGACGACCACGTACGACAAGCTCGGCCGCCCGCTGGTCGTGAAGGACACCAACGGCCTGGCCGCTGCCAGCACGGCGTACACACCGGCAGAGGCGGGACCGCTGACGTCGACCGCGGTCACCAACGCCAAGTCGCACAAGACCACCACCACGCTGGACTTCGCGACCGGCGCCGCGGTCAAGGTCGCCGACCCCAACGACAAGATCACGGTGTCCGAGTACGACAGCCTCGGACGAGTCACCAAGGTGTGGCTGCCCAATCGTTTCCAGTCGCTGAACCAGACGCCGAACTACGTCTACGAATACAAGGTCACCAGCGCGGCGATGTCCTGGGTGTCGACGGGAACGCTCAAGGGCACCGGCTCCGGCTACAACACCACGTACGAGTTCTACGACTCCCTGCTCCGAAGCCGACAGGTCCAGACGCCGAGTCCGGTCGGCGGACGTCTCATCTCCCTGACTCTGTACGACGACCGCGGCCTGGCGGTGAGCCAGCAGGGCGACACATGGGACAACACCTCCGCACCTTCCAGCACTCCGGTGCAGACCGAGGGCGGCCAGGCTCCGGTCCAGAACGACACGACGTACGACGGTGCGGGCCGTGCGACCAGGACGGTGACGAAGAACCATGGCGTAACCCGATGGACCATCGACACGAGCTACACCGGTGACACGGTCGCCACCTCCGCCCCCACGGGTGGCCAGGCCACAACGGTCGTCACCAACGCCCTCGGCCAGACGACCGAGCGACGCGAGTACGGCGGCCCCAGGCCGACCGGAACCGACTTCAACACGACCGCGTACACGTACACGCCTGCCGGACAGCAGAAGGCCATCACCGGCCCGGACCAGTCCAAGTGGTCCTATGGCTACGACCTGTTCGGCCGTCAGGTGACGACCAGCGACCCGGACAAGGGGACGAGCAGCACCGACTACGACAGCCTCGACCGCGTCACGAGCACGACGGCGAACAACGACGAGTCCAAGAAGCTGCTGTACGAGTACGACGAGCTGAGCCGCAGGACGGGCATGTGGCAGGCGAGCAAGACGGACGGAAACAAGCTCGCGGCCTGGACCTTCGACAGCCTGGACAAGGGACAGCAGGACACTGCCGTGCGCTACGACGGCGGGGCGAACGGCAAGGCCTACACCCAGAAGGTCAACGACTACAGCAACCTCTACCAGGTCACCGACAGCCAGCTCACTCTGCCCGACAACGATCCCTTGGTCGCCGCAGGAGTGCCCAAGACGTTGTCGTCCACCACCGGCTACCGCCCGGACGGCACGATCGGCCAGTTCTCCCAGCCCGCGGTCGGAGGCCTGGCCTCCGAGACGGTCTCCTATGGCTACAACGCCACAGGCCAGCAACTCACAGCTTCCGGGACCAGCGGCTACTGCAAGGTGCCGCCTACTTGCCCCAAGGCGATTTGCAGGGGCTCACGCTGAGCACGAGCGGCGACGACTCGGCGAAAAAGGCCTACCTGACCTACGAGTACGAGGCCGGCACCCGCCGACTGGTCCGCTCCTTCGTCAGGGACGACGTCCACAGCTACATGACGCAGGACCTGAGGTTCACTCAGGACGACGCGGGCAATGTCATGTCGGTCTTCGACGGCACGACGCAGGGCGGTACGAGCAAGGCCGACTACCAGTGCTTCGCGTATGACGGTTACAGCCGCCTGACGGAGTCCTGGACCCCGAAGACGGGGGACTGCGCGGCCTCGGGTCGTACGGCGGGCAACATCGACGGCGCAGCGCCGTACTGGACGTCGTACACCTACAACGACGCGGGTCAGCGCAAGACGGAGACTGCGCACGGCGTAGGCATCCGCCAGGGCCAGAACACAGAGCGCAAGTACTCCTATCCCGCGTCGGGGGAGGCCCAGCCGCACGCCTTGGACGAGGTCTCCACGACCGGCGACGGTTCGCGCACCGAGAACTTCGACTACGACAAGAGCGGCAACACCACCAAGCGCACCACCACGACCTCCCACCAGTACTTCCGCGCCGGCTGGAAGCTCACGTCGGGGGAGGAGGTCCTCACCCAACGCGCCCGCCTGGTCATGCGAGAAGACGGCGACCTGACCCTCTACGACCGCAAAACCGGCGAGGTCGCCTGGCACACCAACACCGCTGGTCACGCGGGCGCTTGGGCCACCATGCAGGAAGACGGCAATTTCGTCGTCTACGACAAGGACAACAAACCCCTGTGGGACTCGAAGACTTGGGGCTCGGGCTATTTCGCCACGCTCCAGGACACCGGAGTCTTCATCGTCTACAACAAGAACTGGGAACCGCAGTGGAGCGCGGGGACCTGGATGGGCTCCGAGCCCGTCACGTCCGGCTCCCAGCAGCACACCTGGAACAGCGAGGGCAAGCTCGCCACGACGACCAACCCGAAGGGCGAGCAGACCAGTTACCTGTACGACGCGAGTGGCGAACTCCTGATCCGCCGCGCCACGGGTGACGGCGACACGATCCTCTACCGCGGCGGCACCGAGATCCGCCTGACGACGAAGGGCACGACGAAGACCCTCTCCGGCACTCGCTATTACTCGGCCGCCGGCCAGACGATCGCGGTCCGTACGGCGACGTCAGGGGCCTCCGGCACGAAGCTCAACTTCCTTGCTGCTGACCATCACGGCACATCGAGCATCGCGATGGATGCGACGACGTATGCAGTGACGAAGCGGTACACGACGCCGTTCGGTGCTTCGCGTGGCGAGAAGGCTACGAACTGGCCGGACGACAAGGCGTTCCTGGGTAAACCGGCTGATGATTCAACAGGTTTGACGCATGTCGGTGCCCGTGAGTATGACCCGGCCATCGGCCAGTTCATCAGCGTTGATCCGCTGCTGGAAACGGACAAGCCGCAAACTCTCAACGGCTACAGCTACGCAGCCAACAGTCCGGTCACTCACTCCGACCCCACCGGCCTGGGGCTTGCGTGTGGAGGAGCGGGGGGAGCCCAGGAGGCATGCCCAACACGGCCTGACGGGACGGAGGGCAACGGGCGTCTCAATGAAGCCGTCGATTACACCAAGTCAGGAACGTCCATTACCAACAGTGCGGGGAACGTCATTGTCTTTGCTGAGGTTCCGGAACTCGGGGAGCTTCCGCAAAAGTATCGATATCAGGCTCCTAACGGTGTATGCATTTATGCCATGGCGAGCAGTTGTGACGCCGTGGATGCTCAACCGCAGGAAACCGATATTCCCGATCTGCCCTGCCTGTCGGGTGATGCTAAATGGGTGTGTGCTGCGCGTAATTCGCTGTATAAGTTTGCAGTCTTGTCGGGAATGCAGGGGGGTGCTGTCGGATTCTTCGGGCTGCGTAGCGGTACTCGATGGAATCAAACTGTCAGGCTTCCGGAAGGCGTGACTCGGTCGCAATTCTCGGCCATTGAGGCCGTGTTCCGTAAAGGTCTAAAGATAGAGGCTGACGTTGCAGTTCAGGGTAGTCGGGTGACTGGAAATGTGCTTGGTTCATCGGACTTGGATATAGCGGTACGTGTCACCCCTAAAACGTTCGATGCTATGGTTTCTCAACGTTGGAGTCGCCCCAACCCCGGATCGGCGAACTCGAAAACGCGAGACAGGGCCGTCGAGGCAGGGAAGATCACGGCAGGGGACGCAGTGCCTAAGCTTAGTAGAATGCGTGATGAAATAGATGAGATTTTGAATTTCGATCTTCATCATGTCGACGTCTCGGTGATTAAAATGGGAGGGGAATTTGATAATGGTCCATTCATCGGGCTCAAGTGATCATTCGACGGATGTCGAGATGGATTGCACTATCTATGTCGATGTTGCGGATCCGGGCAGCACTCTTTCCCTGCTTTCTGGTGCTCTGCATGCCCGTTTGGAGTCGAGGAGGGTGATTGTTTACGCGGGAGTAAGGGTTTATGGTGCGCACAATGACTATGAAACGGGGGGTGCGCAAACCGACTTTACTCAGTGGGCGACCGTGCTTGAGTGCGAACCCCTTGATGGCGTATTGCGAAATGAAGTGGTGGCCGTTATCGGTGAAATATTGCAAAGCATCTGGAGCTCTGGTCATCGCGCTGTTGCTGCGTGCAGATTTGAGGATCAATTGCCGGAGGGTGGCGGATTGAGGCTCTATCCTTAGTTCTCCAATGGATGTTCACTTCGGAAATTAGATTGAGAATCCGAATAGACTATGCTGAATCTTTAGTTCCAGTCGTAACGGGGCTGGTCAGCAGGGTGTCGGGCTTAGATTATTTCGCCGAAATGATCGTCCACGTGGTGTCTAGCCTCGATCTTTCGTGATGGCTCGTCAGTTCAACTGGCGGGCTGTTTCGGTCTGTTGGGCGGGTCGCGGGCAGGCTGATGGCCCGGCTGTCGCGTCGGGTGTGCGCCGGGTTCCACGGTTCCGGTGGGGTGGTTCAGGTTCGAGGGGCTGCTTGATGTGCCTGGTCAGTCGGGGTTCGGGAGGGCGTCGAGCTGCCGGATCGCGTCGGTGATGACATCGGTCCAGGGCCAGTGGCGGGCGAATCTCAGATGCCGACGTCGGCCGGTGGTGACGAGCTGGGCGGCGGCGGAGAACAGCCGCAGTCGCAGTCGGCGGGGCTCCCACCTGCGAGCTTTGCCGGTGAGGGCGAGCATCGGCATCCAGGCGAGCAGGTCGAGTGCGAGCTGGACGATCTCCAGCCAGATCCGGTTCTGGGCGGTGTCGTGCAGTGGCAGGTTGCGCAGGCCGGTGGCACGGGCGTTTCGGATGCGGTCCTCGGCGCGAGCACGTCGGCGGTGCCGCAGCTCCAGCTAGGCGATGGGCGTGCCGGTGGTGTTGGTGGCGAAGCAGGTGAGCCGCAGTCCGTCGGCGTCGGTGAACCGTAGCTGGGCGCCGGGATGGGGCCGTTCCTTGCGGACGATCAGCCGCATGCCCTTCGGCCAGCCCTTGAGCACGTCACCGTCGATCTCGGCGACCCAGGCGCCGTCGCGGATTTCCCCGCCTGACTCGATGGCCACCGTCCAGGCCGTGGCGGGAACTCGCAGAACGGCGTGGTGGATGGCGTCGGTGATGGTCATCCCGACCGAGTAGGACAGCCACCGGCCGCGCTTGGCGAGCCAGGCCACGAACTCGTGAGTGCCACCGCCGGAATCGGTACGGATCAGCGTCTGGCGTCCGCGCCGGTACTTCTTCGGCAGCTGGGCCAGGGCGAGTTCGGCGGTCTCTATGTGATCGGTGGCGGTGTTGCTGCCCGCGTTCCCGGGTCGCAGCAGGCCGGCCACCGGCTCCCCGCTGCCGCCGCTTCCGTGGTCGACGAAGCCCATCAACGGGTGGTGCCCGAACGTCTTCTTCCAGGTCGCGGCGGCGTCCTGCTTCTCGGAGTGCGCCAGTACCAGCACCCCGTCGATGTCCACGATCACCTGCCCGCCCATGTCCGGAGCCGCCGCCCCGGCCAACTTCCAGACCTGTTCGCGGACTTGCGCCCGCGCGGTGCGGATCGCCGCCAGGGCTTTCGGCCCGGCTGATGCGAGGGAATCGATGAGGCGGGAGACGGTGGGATCGGAGGCCACCGCACCGAACACGGCCGGCTCGGCCCGCAGCATGCCCACGTCTGCGAGGCAGTCCCCGCCGAGCGCGACTGCAAGGGCCACATCCAGCAGGATCTTCCCCGGATCGTGCACCGCCCGTGTCTTGCGCCATGGCGCCAGAGCCGCCGATATTGCCTGGTCCAGCCCGGTCTTCCGGGCCGTCTCCACGAGCAGGACGCCTCCTGCCTGCGAGACCACCGCCCGGCCACCACCCTCGACGCGGACCCGCGGGTAGGACCCGATACGCTTCTTCACCTGGGAAGTGCCTCCGACGGTGGCAGGAACAAGGACCTCGACAATCCTCATTCGTTTGTCTGACCACCCGTTGGATAACAGGCTTCATGAAAGCGCGAGGTTAGCGGCTGCTACCGCCTTTGTGCTTCGCGGTCGCCGCCCATGGCATGCTCGACCCTCTTGCGTCGTCGTCCGACAGTGCCGTTTCCGCTGGGACGCTCGCCCAGGATCCCCACTCCCCGAGCTTGGACGGCGGACCGATCTCACCGACGGCAAGACTGTCGGCCAGTCAGACTCCGCTGACGGTACGGACTCGAGTAACCCAAACCCATTGCCCGACCCTGGGACCGTGACATTGACTGGCACGAGTGGCATTGCCCCACACGTACGACCGTTACGCGTCTTACCCAAATTTGTGACTGTGGGACGGAGAGTGGACAGCTCTGTTGCCTGCCGCGGGGTAGCCGGGAGGGACACTGCCCGGGCTGCGTCTGGCAGCCGCCGTCTGCCCGAGCGGAACGGACGCAGAGGGCGTCGGGTTTCGGTGTCGCGGAGCGGCTTGGCGAGGCGGTCGCGTGAGTGTGATCTGGCGGACCAGCTGCTGGAAGCAGGCCAGCGCCGCGACGGCAGGAAGAGCAGCCGCCGCCCCGGCGGTGATCGTTCTCGGTGCCTGGGCTACGCACAGAAGCGTGGCCAGGGTGGTGAACAACAAAACGATGGACCAGGAATGGAGCGCGCGGCGCTGGTGCAGCGCGGATCTGAGGATGGACAGGGAGGCGACCATCCAGGGGCCGTAGATCAGCAGGGGCCACCAGCTGGCCACTTCACGGTCCGTGTGGGCCGCGGCGGTGTGGCGCAGAGCGTCGCAGATGGCCAGCCCACTGAGGATGCTTACCACAGTGGCGATGGCACCGACCAGCACGGCGGTGAACACACTGCCCGTTTGCAGCAGGGTCACTGCCGACGACTTCGACGGGTTCCGGCGGTGCCCGCTGGAGGCTTGTGTGGGCGGACGCCCGGTAGGGGTGTGCTTCAGCCCTGCAACGAGGTCGAGGGTGCTGACCGTGTCACCGGTGACCCCGGTGTCGTCGAAGCCGATTGGGGTGAAGGGCTCTGGTTGCCCGGGCGCAGCGCTCTCCTGGAGAAGGATGGCGAGCTCCTCCACCGGATCCCACGACGGATGCGCCTCACCGGGCCCGCCGAGCGGTTGCCCGGCATAGGTGTGCTGTACGTTCTCTGGCCGGTCCCAGAACGCGGAGGTCTCCGGCTGGGGGTGGACACCGTGGATGTCCGGGTACCCGTACGACTCATACACGGGAGCTGCCACCCGAGCACTCGCCGACAGCCCTTGCGGACGCCGGCGTGTTCCCCAACCGCCTGCCGAACTCGACCTGGATCACGCTCATCGTGTGGAGGAAGTCCTCAAAGATCGGGGAGGAGTACCGAAGATCGATTTCCAGATCTTCATGTCTCAGCGTTGCGTTCCGGGTCTCGCCACAGTCGGTGGAGGGCGGAGTGAACATCCACTTCCCGATCCGGGTCGCCTCGGAGTGGAAGCTGTCTCCCTGTCCGTCTCCCTCCGCAGTCCTGCGGCGGAAGACGGGGAGCTTTGCTGTTGTCATATTCCATAAACGCTCTGCGTGTCGGTCTGGGTGCGTGCCATCCGGGTGATGGTGGTCGACGAATAAGCGTTGACACCGTCCTACCGGTTTTCCATACCAATCAGGAGGGCAATAGCCGCGCCCCCTTTTTCGCGCCGCCACGCCGCGACTCGGAAGACGATGCGCGACGGACCCTTCACTCCCGTCCCGCACCGGCCGGGCAGCCACGCGCATGCTCCGCTGCGACGGCCCTGCTACGTGCCGCGCACCCGCGGCGGCGGCTCTCATGCACGGCGGGATTTCCACGCATATCGCCGATTTTTGCCGCAGGCCGTCATCCCCGTCTGCCCCCTCAGCGTTGAGCCCCCATCGCCGGCTCCGTTGACTTGCATCTCGCCTAGCGGACGGCTCCGTAGCCCCACGGAAGCGCGCCGATCTTCGGCCTGTGGGCCGCCGGGTCACCTGCCAACCCTCCTTTGGCCACCACAGCCACCGACTGATCATCGGTAAATAGATCGAGATGCCGGCGCCGGCAGATTGCTGCGCATGGCTGCAATCGAATGACAGGGCACAACTCCACATATGCCTCCGCGTTATGCCGAGGGTCGCCAGGGCCCCGGCCCTGCGCATCCCCTTGAACCTCAGCCTTTGAAAGGACCAGCTGTGGGAGGCATCCTCCTGTGGATCGTGCTGATTTCTGCCGCGGTAGGCACAGGTTGCATCGCACTGACGTCATCCGGGACCGGCCGACTCTGGCATGTGGACACCCTCGAACTGAGGCGCCACCAACGCTTCAAGCACGTCTTGTCCCTCCATGTAGACGCCGTCCGGTTGTCTCGTCCGGCAGCCGCGGCGCCGGCACGGCCAGGGGAGAAGCTCGTCACCGTCGTCTCCCCTCGTTCGGGTGCGGAGCCGTTCCGAGTCGTCCATGAGCCGTGTTGGCCACCCTGCACACCAGACTGTTAGGGCAGAGCACCTCGCCGGCAGCCGACACCACGAGCTGAACGACTGCACCTCGGAGGTCTCGCCAGCCCTCACCTCTGCCGCCCCGGGAGATGGCGTTGGCGCGGCTTCCGGAACATCCCTGGGATCCGCGGGAGGCCCGCATCCCGGGTGATGCAGGCTCTGGGTCCGCGGAGATGGTCGGCCAAGCGCCTTGTCGTCGGCGGTGACATCGCTTCGCGAGCCGTGGCCCGAAGAGCCCGATGCGGCAGGCTGGTGCGCCATCCAATTCCGCACCCCAGTAGGCCGTTTCGCCAGCACTCCTCGTCAAGCACGCCAGGTCGAAAGGGCGGCTGATATCGCCGAAAAACCCCGGCAATCCTTTCCGTACATTGCCGCACGCATTAACCTCGATCATTCATGAGTCCTCGGTCAGCTTGCTGACGGGGACTTTGTGTCTGTGTGGTGGGGCCTCTTCGGGGCTGGGGCAGGCTGAGGGCCCGGCTCTCGCGTCGGGTGGGCGCCGGGTTCCACTTCGCCGGTGCGGTGGTGGGGTTGTCGGGATGGCGGAAGTGGCTGGTCAGCCGGGGTTCGGGAGGATGTGGAGCCTGGCGATCGCGTGCGTGATGACGTCGGTCCAGGGCCATCGGCCCGTGAAGCGCAGCCAGTGGCGGCGGCCGGTGTTCACGAGCTGGGCGGCGGCGGAGAACAGCCGCAGGCGAAGCCGTTTGGGTTCCCAGCGGCGGGTCTTGCCGGTCAGGGCGAGCATGGGCATCCAGGCGAGGAGGTCGAGTGCGAGCGAGACGATCTCCAGCCAGATCCGGTTCTGTGCCGTGTCGTGCAGGGGCAGGTTGCGCAGACCGGTGTCGCGGGCGCCTCGGACGCGGTCCTCGCAGCGGGCCCGGCGGCGGTGACGTAGTTCGAGGTCGGCGAGCTGGCCGCCTTGGGTGTTGGTCGCGAAGCAGGTCAGCCGCAGTCCGTCCAGGTCGGTGAAGCGCAACTGGGCGCCGGGGTGCGGCCGTTCCTTTCTGACGATCAGCCGCATGCCCTTGGCCAGGTGCTCAGGTCGGGCATGTCGGTGATCTCGGCGACCCAGGCGCCGGGCCGTTCGGTGCCGCCGGCGTCGTAGGCCGGTGTCCATGCCTTCTTCGGGATCTTCAGGACGGCCTGGTGGAGGGTGTCGGTGATGGTCATTCCGACGGAACACGACAGCCACCGGCCGGGCCTGGAGAGCCAGTCGAGGAAGGTATGGGTGCCGCCGGCGGAGTCGGTGCGGATCAGCGTCTGGCGTCCCCGCCGCAGGTGTTTCGGCAGTTGGGCCAGGGCGATTCGGGCGGTTTCGATGTGGTCGGCGGCGGTGTTGGAGCCGGCATTGCCGGGCCGCAGCCGCGCGGCCACCGGCTCTCCGGACCCGGCTGGGCCGTGGTCGACGAACGCGACGAGCGGATGATGGCCGAAGGTCTTCTTCCAGGTCGCGGTGGCATCCTGCTTCTCGGAGTGCGCCAGGACCAGCACCCCGTCGATGTCCACGATCACGCTGCCACCGGCGACCGGACTGTCCGCGCCAGCCAACTCCCAGACCCGCTCGCGTACTTCGGCTCGCGCCCTACGGATCGCGGTGAGCGCCTTCGGCCCGGCTGCGGCGAGGGCGTCGACGAGCCGGGAGACCGTGGGGTCCGATGCCACCGGGCCGAACACGTCGTCCTCGGCCCGCAGCATGGCGACGTCGGCGAGGCAGTCCCCGCCCAGAGCTGTTGCGAGCGCGACATCCAGCAGGACCTTGCCCGGGTCGTGCACTGCCCGCGGCTTGCGCCACGGCGCCAGTGCCGCCGAAATGAACTTCATCCGCGTTCAGCGCTGCCCGGCCGGGTGGCACAGCCGCCGCGCTTCCTCCTCGCCGAGGTGTCGGCGTTGCTCGCCGTTGTTGCTCTGAGCGATCTGTTCGCCGTCTGCGCCGGCGTCCGGCTGTACACGCTGATCGACGAGGGCGGGGGCTTCGCCTTCGCGCCGCGGCAGGAGGTGGATGATGCCGACGCGCTCTACCGGACGGCAGGACAGATCCAGGGCGCCACGTTCCTCGCCTGTGCGATCGGGTTCATCGTCTGGTTCTTCTGGATGCGTCGCTGCGCCGGGGTACTTGGGCCGGATCGGTTCCGCAACGGCCCCGGCTGGGCGGTCGGATGCTGGTTCGTCCCGGTGGCGAATCCCTGGATGCCTTATCGGGTCGCAATCGGCATGTGGGGAGCCAGCGCGCGGCTGCCGGGCGATGGTCAGCCGTACAAGGTTCCCCTCTGGCCGGTGAACCTGTGGTGGGGTCTGTTCGTCACGACGACCTTGTTCCAGCGGTTCGCCGGGCAGCGTTACGAGAACGCCGACGCCCTCTCGGAGATCCGGGACGCCGTGCTCCAGGTGACGGTCGCCGACATCCTGGACGTCGCCGCGGCGGCGGCCGCGGTGTACTTCGCCGTCCGGCTGACGGCCATGCAGCGGCTGAAGGCTGCCGAGGGGCCGTACGTCTCGGGCTGAGACCCGACCGGGGGCTACGTATGGCGAGTGCGACTGATCCGCATGAGCCACCTTCTGCGGAACCGGCCGCGCTCGGCTACCCCAGAAAATCTCCCTTGGGGTCCTCGCACATCTTTCGCAGCACCACCCCGCACCGCCGCGCGTAAGCATGCTGCAACCCCCGCGTAGCCGCCCCGCCCGCCTTCGCGTACCACTTCGCCGGGCGGCTGAAGGCGGTTATCGTCAGCCAGACGGTGCCGTCGCCCGTGCGGTCGACGACGAAGGCTTCCTCGCCGGATTCGGGGTGGCCGGGGAGGGTGCCGTAGGCCCAGCCGGCTCGGCGGGGTTCGTCGACGGTCCAGACGATGCGGCAGGGGGCCTGGAGCAGGCCCAGGCCGACCGTGACGTCCACACCGGGGGCTGCCTGCGGGGCGTCCGTCGTGATCTTGACGCCGACCGCTCTGTGGAGGTCCCAGGTCAGGACCGCCTGGGACGCGGATTTGAAGACCTCCTGGCCCTCGCCGATGCGGCTGCGGACGTGCAGGGGATGGAAGCCGGGTGGGCACCGGCCGTCGCGGGTCGCACCCACGTCCTCGTACGTGTAGGGCATGGGAACCAAGAGTAGGGCGGTACCCGGGAATGCCTTCGTTCCGGGTACCGCCCCAATCGACTACCGCTCGACTACAGCCAACTACGCGGGTGTCAGTTGACGTTGACTCCGGCCCAGGCCGCCTGGACTGCCTTGTACTCCGTGCTCGCCGTGCCGCCGTACAGCGCCGACGCCGCGCTCAGCGTCGCCGTACGGGCGCCCGCGTACTTCGTCGTGGACGTCATGTACTCGGTGAGCGCCTTGTACCAGATCTTGGTGGCCTTGTCGCGGCCGATGCCGGTGACCGTCGAGCCGTTGGAGGTCGGGGAGTTGTAGCTGACGCCGTTGATCGTCTTGGCGCCGCTGCCCTCCGAGAGGAGGTAGAAGAAGTGGTTCGCCGGGCCCGAGGAGTAGTGGACGTTGATGCCGCCCAGGCTGGACGACCAGCTGTCCTTGGACGCGCCGTCCTTGCTCGGCTTGTCCATGTAGCGCAGCGGGGTGCCGTTGCCGTTGATGTCGATCTTCTCGCCGATGAGGTAGTCGCCGACGTCGGACGCGTTGGCCGAGTAGAACTCCACCGCGGTGCCGAAGATGTCGGAGGTGGCCTCGTTCAGGCCGCCCGACTCACCGCTGTAGTTGAGGCCCGCGGTGTTCGACGTGACGCCGTGCGTCATCTCGTGGCCCGCCACGTCGAGGGACGTCAGCGGCTTGCTGTTGCCCGAGCCGTCGCCGTACGTCATGCAGAAGCAGCTGTCGTCCCAGAAGGCGTTCACGTACGCGTTGCCGTAGTGGACGCGGGAGTAGGCGGCCTTGCCGTCGTTCTTGATGCCGCTGCGGCCGAGGACGTTCTTGTAGAAGTCCCAGGTGGCCTGGGCGCCGAAGTGCGCGTCGACCGCGGCGGTCTGGGTGTTCGAGGCCGCGCCCGTGCCCCAGGTGTCGTCCGCGTCGGTGAAGAGGGTGCCGGTGCCGGACGTACCCCGGTTGAGGTTGTACGTCTTGTGGGCGCCGCGGGAGGTGTCGTTGAGCTGGTACGTCGAGCCCGACAGCGAGGTGCCGATGGTGACCTTGCCGGAGTACTGGCTGTTGCCGGTGCCGGTCTGGATCGCCTCCCACTCGTACAGCTTCTTGCCCGTCTGCGCGTCGGTGACGACGTGCAGCTGCTGCGGGGTGCCGTCGCGCTGGAAACCGCCGACGACCGTCTCGTAGGCCAGGGCCGGCTTGCCGTCGGCCGCCCAGACGACCTTGCGGGGCGCCTTGTCGGCCGCGGACTCGGTGCTGCCCTCGGCCTTCGCCGCCTTCAACGCCTGCTTCTCGGCGGTGGACCTGGCGATGTCCGGGGTGACGTCGGAGACCTTGATGGTGGCCTTGGTCGCCTTGGTCACGCCCTGGGTCTTGCCGGCCTTGGTCTTGTGGATCACCAAGTCGCCGCCGAGGACCGGGAGTCCGGCGTACGTGCGCTCGTACCGGGTGTGCGTCGTGCCGTCGGCGTCCTTGACGACGTCTCTGACGACGAGCTTCTCCTTGGCGCCGAGACCTATCTCGTCGGCCGTGTCCGCCGTGGCGGCGTCGGCCTTCTGGATGAGGCTCGTACGGGCTGCCGCGGTCAGCTGGACCGGGGCCGCGGCGAGGGCCGTCCCGCCGGACTGCTCGGCCGGGGACTGGGCGGAGGCGCCGGTGGTCAGACCGGTGGCGAGCAGGGCTCCGGCCGCGACTGCGGTGGCGACGGCCAGAGTGGTGCGCTTGTGACGCGCGTAGAGGGGGGTCACACGAGCTCCTTCGTGGGGGGTGTCCGACTGGCATGGGGGACCGGTCGGGCGGTTGTGAAGTTGCGGTGCGGGTGTGCCGTAAGCGGTGATGCGAGGTGAACGTTGCCAGTTGAGTCCTGTACATGTCAGCGGGGCGAATAAAGGTTGGCCGGAAATCGTCTGCTGCCCGAAGATCCGCGTACGGATTGCGGACTTGATCGCCGGCAAAGGCCTGGTAAAGGGTGGGGAGGGCCGTCGCAAGATGGCGGCAATGGCATGGCAAAAAAGGGCGCCGCCCCGGGGGTCGGATCCCGGGGGCGGCGCTCTGTGGGTGTGAGCCTGGGTGAGTTTGTGTGGCCTGGGCTCACCCGGATCGGTTAGGCCTGGGGGAAGGTGATCTTCCAGCCATTGATCCTTCCGGTGTCCTGCGCCGCCTGGTCCTGGACCTTCAACTGCCAGGTGCCGTTGGCGACTTCGGAGGACGCGTTCACCGTGTACGGCTCGGTGACGTTGTCCGCCGAGTCCGAGGAGCTGAAGGGCTTGAGGCGGTAGCTCGTGCCGTCCGGCGCCACCAGGTCGACCACCAGGTCACCGCGCCACGTGTGCGTGATGTTCGGGGTGACGACCAGGTTGGTGGGAGCGTTGCCGGCCTGGCCGGTGACGGTGATCGACGACGTCACCGCCGCTCCGTTGTCCGGAATCGCTACGGCCGTCGTGCTCTCGAACGACGTGCCGCCGCCACCGCCACCGCCGGGCCGTGCGCCGACGTTGATGCCGGCCCACGCGTTCTGCACCGCCGTGTACTCGGCGCTCGTGGTGCCGTACAGCTCACCCGCGACAGCGAGCGTGCCGGTGCGGGCCGCCGCGTAGTTGGTGTTGGACGTGAACTTCGTGGTGAGCGCCTTGAACCAGATCAGCGCGGCCTTGTCGCGGCCGATGCCGGTGACCGGAAGGCCGTCGGAGGTCGGCGAGTTGTACGAGACGCCGTTGACGGTCTTGGCGCCACTGCCCTCGCTCAGCAGGTAGAACCAGTGGTTCGCCGGGCCGGAGGAGTAGTGGACGTTGATCGAGCCCATGCCCGAGTACCAGCTGTCCTTGGACGCGCCGTCCTTGCTCGGCTGGTCCATGTAGCGCAGCGGGGTGCCGTCGCCGTTGATGTCGATCTTCTCGCCGACCATGTAGTCGCCGACGTCGTTCGAGTTGCCGGCGTAGAACTCCACGGCCGCGCCGAAGATGTCGGACGTCGCCTCGTTCAACCCTCCCGATTCGCCGCTGTAGATGAGGCCCGCGGTGTTGGAGGTGACGCCGTGCGTCATCTCGTGCGCGGCCACGTCGACCGACGTCAGCGGTTTGGCGTTGCCGTCGCCGTCGCCGTACGTCATGCAGAAGCAGGAGTCCTGCCAGAAGGCGTTGACGTAGTTGTTGCCGTAGTGGACGCGCGAGTACGCGCCGACGCCGTCACCCTTGATGCCGTTTCTGCCCTGCACGTTCTTGTAGTAGTCCCAGGTCAGCGCGGCACCGTACTGGGCGTCCGCGCCGGCCGTCTCCGTGTTGGACGCGGTGCCGTTGCCCCACACGTCGTCGGAGCCCGAGAAGAGGGTGCCGGTGCCCGACGTACCGCGGTTCAGGTTGTTCGTCCTGTGGTTGCCGCGGGTCGTGTCGGTGAGGTTGAACGTCGACCCGGACTGGGCGGTGCCGAGGGGCACCGTGCCGCTGTACTGGGTGTTGCCTGTGCCGTTCTCGACGCCCTGGTACTCGTACAGCTTCTTGCCGGTGGCCGCGTCGGTGATGACGTGCAGCTCGTTCGGGGTGCCGTCCTGCTGCAGCCCGCCGACCACGGTCTCGTACGCGAGAGTCGGCGTGCCGCTCGCCGCCCAGACGACCTTGCGGGCGTCCGCCTCGGTCTTCTTCGAACCGTCGGCGGCGGCGGCCTTGAGGGCCTGCTTCTCGGCGGCCGAGGGCTTCACGGCGGCGCTGGTGGTGATGCCCTTGAGCTGGGCCTTCACCGAGCGCGTGACTCCTTTGGTCTTCCCGGACTTGGCCGTCTCGACAATCAGGTCGCCGCCGAGGACCGGGAGTCCGGCGTAGGTGCGCTCGTAGCGGGTGTGGACCGTGCCGTCGGCGTCCTTGACGACGTCCCTGACGACGAGCTTCTCCTTGGCGCCCAGGCCCAGTTCCTCGGCGGTGTCCGCCTTTGTGGAGTCGGCGTCGCGTATCAGCGCGGTGCGCTGGGAGGGGGAGAGCTTCACAGCCAGGGCGCCCTTGTCGAGCTTGCCCGGGGCGGGCCTGGCGTCGGCGGTGGCGGCGCCCGTCTGGACGGCCGCGGCGAGCAGGGCGGCGACGGCGACGAGCGCGCCGCCGGCGGCCTTGCGCCGGGTGGAACGGGAGGCGAACGAGGAACGGGAGTTACCCACGGTCTGAGAAGTGCCTGCGGTGTGGGAGGTGCGTCTGTGGGAGATGCGTCTCAACACGGACTCCTTCTGCGTGGCCGCGGATCGCGGATCGCGCGGCCAGGGGGGACCGGATGGTTGGGGGCCGTCCGGGCAGAACAAGGCGGAACGCGGAACCACTTGCATGGGGCACGTGCGGGCGTGCGTGGGGGTCCACCACGGCACAGCGGTTCTTGTGGGGTTGCTGTGGAGTGGTCGTGGGAAGAGTGGCAGGAGATTGCGCTCTCTGTCAGGTGCGCATCAAGAAGTTGGCTGGAAACGGTTCGTTGTCCGGGTGGTCATGTTCGGTATACGGACTCGTTGCCGGCGAGCGCGTCACCGGGTGCCTGGCGCGCGCAGGCTCAGGCCTATGCGGGCTCAGACCCGCGCGGGCTCAAGCCCACGCAGACTCAAGCCCACGCAGGCTCAGGCCCGCGCACGATCAGGCGTACGAAAGGCCAGGCTCATGAAGGCCGTTGGTCGGGAAGTCCCGGCCGCTCCCCGTGCCACGAGTGCCACAGGGACGCGTACGCACCGTCGGCGGCCACCAGGCTGTCGTGGGTGCCCAGTTCGGTCAGGCGGCCGTCCTCCATCACGGCGACCCGGTCGGCGTCGTGGGCGGTGTGCAGGCGGTGGGCGATGGCGATGACGGTGCGGCCTTCGAGGACGGCGGCGAGCGCTCGCTCGGTGTGGCGGGCGGTCGCCGGGTCCAGGAGGGCCGTGGCCTCGTCGAGGATCAGGGTGTGGGGGTCTGCCAACACGACCCGGGCCAGGGCCAGTTGCTGGGCCCGGGAGCCGTCCGCCCGGTGGGGACTGTCGGGCCCGAGCTCCGTGTCGAGGCCGTCCGGCAGCTCCCGGACCCAGTCGTCGGCGCCGACCGCTGCGAGGGCCGCCCACAACTCGGCGTCACCGGCGGACGGTTCGGCGATGAGCAGGTTGTCGCGGACCGTGCCGAGGAACACGTGGTGTTCCTGGGTGACGAGGACGACCTGCCGCCGCAGCTGCTCCGGGTCGAGGCCGACGATCGGCACCCCGCCCACCGTCACCGAGCCCGAGCGCGGCGCGTCGATGCCCGCCAGCAGCCGGCTCAGGGTGGTCTTCCCCGCGCCGGAGGGCCCGACCACGGCCAGCCGCTCCCCGGGCCGAACGGTCAGGTCCACCCCGCGCAGGACCTCGCCCCCGCGGTCGTACGAGTAGCGCACGTCCGTCATGTCGATGCGGTCGTCCGCCGGGGCCGGGGAGCCGGACAGGGCGGCCCGCGGCGCCCGGCCGGGGCCCTCCACCCGGGTGAACGAGGCGCTGCTGGCCTGCAGTTGCTCCACCCGCATCAGGACCTGGTCCAGCGGCGACTCCAGCTGCCGCAGATACAGGGTCGCCGCGACCACGGCGCCCAGGCTCACCGTGCCCCGCTCGTGCAGGGCACCGCCGACCAGCAGCACGACGGCCACGGGGAGTACGAACGAGATCTCCACGGTCACGAAGAACACGGTCCGCAGGTACAGCGTGTACAACCGGGTGCGCCGGGACGTCTCCAGCGCGTCCCGGCTCGCGGCGATCCGCCGCCGCTGGAGTCCGAACGCCTCGACCGTGCGCCCGCCGGACGCGGTCGCCGTGAGGATCTCGGCCACCTCCGACGTGGCGGCCCCCTCGGCGAGATAGCCGGTGCGCGCCCGGCGCAGATACCAGCGCAGGGCGAGCCAGATACCGGCCTGCGCCAGCACCGCGCAGGCGCCGAGCATCGGGTCGAGCGCGAAGACCGCGCCGAGGAGGAACAGACACTGGACCGAGGAGATCAGCAGCTCTGGACCGGCGTCGCGCAGGGTCGTACCCACCGCGGAGACGTCCGCGGTGCCCCGGGCCGTCAGATCGCCCGTGCCCGCCCGCTCCACGACCGAGGCGGGCAGGGTCAGCGTCCGCTCGACGAACTCCTCGCGCACCCGCGCCAGCGTCCGCTCCCCGAACCGGTACCCCACGTACCGGGCGCCGCGCGCCAGCAGCAACTGCCCCAGCGCGCACACCAGGATGACCAGCGCAAGGCGGTCCACGACGGCCACGCCGCCACCGGCCCGGACCTCGTCGATGATGCGGCCGAGCAGCCACGGACCGACCAGACCGGCAGCGGCGGCCAGCGCGTTCAGCACGAGCACGACGGCGAAGGCGCGGCCGTCCGCGCGGATCAGCCGGCCCGCGGCCCTGCGTACGTCGGCCGGTTCGGCGACCGGCAGCTGCGCGGTCATCGCACGGCCTCCTCTGCGTCCAGATCCGATGCCGTGTCCAGGCCCGATGCCGTGTCCAGGTCCGACTCGTCGGCGTCCGTGTCGTCCACACCGGCCGGGTCGTCCGGGTCGTCGACGTCCGCGTCGCGGGCCACCAGCGCGCGGTAGCCCGGCTCCCCGTCGAGGAGTTCCTGATGGCCGCCGACGGCCGCGACCTTGCCGTCGACCAGGTAGTACACGGTGTCCACCTGGTCGAGGACGAGCGGCGAGGTGCTGGTCACGAGGGTCGTACGGCCCGAGCGCGCCGCGCGCAGCCGGGCGGCGACGGCGGCCTCGGTGTGCGCGTCCAGCGCCGAGGTGGGCTCGACCGCGAGCAGCACCTCGGGGTCGGCGAGCAGCGCCCGCACCAGGCGTACGCGCTGCCGCTGGCCTCCGGAGAGACTGCGGCCCTGCGCGTCGACGGCCGAGTCGAGCCCGTCCGGCAGCCCGAGCACGACGTCGTCCGCCACGGCCGCGTGCACCGCCCGGGCAACGGACTCCTCGTCGGGGTCCCCGCGGCCGGAGACCAGGTCGCGCAGGGTGCCCGCGAACAGGTCGGCCTCGTTGTCCGCGACCAGGATGCGCGCCCGGACCTGCGGCAGGGCGATCGCGTCGAGGCGTACGCCGCCCCAGGTCGCCGCCGACGCGGTGTACCGGCCGAGCCGGTCGACCACGGCGGCGGACTCCGCCGGACGGGCGCCGACCAGCGCGGTCAGCCTGCCGGGCGCCACCCGCACACCGGACCGCGGATCGTGCAGTACGGAGGGTTCGGCCGGCGCGTCCACGGAGGTGCGGCCCGTCTCCATCGGCTCCAGGGACAGGAACCGTACGACGCGCCGGGCGGCCACCACACCCCGGCTCAACTGATAGCCGCACTCGACGAAGAAGGCCACCGGCGCCACCAGGACCGCGACATAGCCGTACACGGAGACCAACTCGCCGATCGTGATGGACCCTTGAGCGGCGAGCCGGGCCGCCAGCCACGTCACGACGGCCAGGAACACCGTCGGCAGCCCGACACCGAGCGCCTGGATCCAGCTCGTCACCGACCCGACCCGGTACCCCTGCACCCGCAGCCGCTGCGAGTCACGGCGGAAGGTGTCGGCGAACAGCCCTTTGCCACCAAGGCCGTTGAGGACCCGCAGCCCGCCCGCGAGATCGCCGATCCGCGCAGTCAGCACGCTCTGCCGCTCGCGGTACTCCGTCTCCGCGCCCCGCAGCCGCCCCATCAGCGGACCGACGAGTACGACTGTCACCGGCACCCCGAGCAGCACCACCGCGGCCAGCGGCAGCGAGACCGACAGCAGCAGTCCGGCCACGACGGCGTAGGCGACGGCCGCGCCCACACCCGGGCCGACAACCGTCAGGGACTGGCTGATCGTCTGCACGTCACCGACGCCGATGGTGACGACCTCCCCGGCCGCCGTCCGGCGCGACAGCGTGGCACCCAGCCGGGTCGCCTGCCCGACCACGAGCTTGACCGACCGGAAGTTGGCGTCCATCCGGAGCCTGGTCATCGTGCGGTGCCGCATGATGCTCACCCAGGAGTTGAACACCCCGACACCCAGCAGTGCGGCGGACCAGCCGGCCAGCACCGCCTGGTCGCCCGGTTCCAGGCCGTCGTCGATCGCGCGGGACAGCAGATACGGCGTCAGCGCCATGAGCACCATCCAGACGGTGCCGAGCAGCGCCCCCACGGCGGCCCGGCCCGGCTGCCTGGCGACCAGCCACCAGAGATACCGCGCGCCACCGCGACAGTCGGGTGTCCCGGGTTCTTCATAAGCGTCGACCATTGGCCCCATCCCGTGCCGCACCCCGTGTCGTGCCCGTCCGCCCTCTCCGGGCGTCGATACCTTGCGTGCCCCGCCGCGCGAGGCCGCCCGCCTACACCAGGCTGTCCCGCCACGCCTGATGCAGGTCCGCGAACCTGCCCGTGTCCGCGACGAGTTGGGCCGGGCTGCCGTCCTCGACGATGCGGCCGTGCTCCATGACCAGCACCCGGTCGGCGATCTCGACGGTCGACAGCCGGTGGGCGATGACGACCGCCGTCCGGCCGCGCAGGACCGTGTCCATCGCGCGCTGGACGGCCCGCTCGCCCGGCACGTCCAGCGAACTGGTGGCCTCGTCGAGGATCAGGACCGCCGGATCGGCGAGCAACGCCCGTGCGAACGCCACGAGTTGACGCTGACCGGCCGAGATACGGCCACCCCTCTTGCGTACGTCCGTGTCGTAGCCGTCCGGCAGGGCGCTGATGAAGTCGTGGGCGCCGATGGCCTTCGCGGCCCGCTCGATGTCCTCGCGGGAGGCGTCGGGGCGGCCGATGGCGATGTTCTCGGCGACCGTGCCGGAGAAGAGGAAGGCCTCCTGCGTCACCATCACCACCCCGCGGCGCAGTTCGCGCACCGACAGCTCGCGCAGGTCGACGCCGTCGAGGAGGACCCGGCCGTCCGTGGGGTCGTAGAAGCGGGCCAGGAGCTTGGCGAGCGTCGACTTGCCCGCGCCCGTGGAGCCGACCACGGCGACGGTCTGGCCCGCCGGGAGGGTCAGCGAGAAGGTCGGGAGCACCTCGCCGCCGGTGCGGTACGCGAAGCGGACGTCGATGAACTCGACCTGGCGGCCAGGGTGTTCGGAGACGAGCTCCGGCAGCGCACGCGCCCGTACGGGCTCCGGCACCGAGGGGACCTGGGCCAGCAGACCCGCGATCTTCTCCAGTGACGCCGCCGCCGACTGGTACGAGTTGAGGAACATGCCGAGCCGGTCTATCGGGTCGTACAGCCGGCGCAGATACAGCACCGCGGCGGCCAGCACGCCCAGCGCCAGCGAGCCCGACGCCACCCGGTAGGCGCCCCACAGCACGATCCCCGCGACCGCCGTGTTGGCGACGAGCCGGGAGCCGATGACATAGCGGGCCATCTCCAGGATGGCGTCGCCGTTGATGCGTTCGTGGCGGCTGTTGAGTACGTGGAAGTCCGCGTCGTTGACGGCCTCGCGGCGGAACGCGCGCACCGGCCGGATGCCGTTCATCGTCTCCGCGAACTTCACGATGACGGCGGCGATGGCGGTCGAGCGGACGCTGTAGATCCGTCCGGCGCGGCGCCGGTAGAGCCGGATGAGGAGGTACAGCGGCACGAACGAGGCCACGGCGACCGCGCCGAGGCCCAGGTCGAGCCAGAGCAGCAGTGCCGAGATGTAGACGAACGACAGGATGACGGTGATGAGTTCCTGGAGGCCCTCGCTGAGCAGTTCGCGCAGGGACTCGACGTCCGTAGTGGAGCGCGAGATGAGCCGGCCCGAGGTGTAGCGCTCGTGGAAGTCGACGCTGAGCGCCTGCGCGTGCCGGAAGATCCGGCCGCGCAGGTCGAGCAGGACGTCCTGGTTGACGCGGGCGGAGGTCAGGACGAAGCCGTACTGGAGCGTGCCGGCCGCCACCGACGCCAGGACGTAGGCGACCGCCACGGCGATCAGCGGACCGTGGTCGTCGCCGCGGAAGGCCGGTACGGCACGGTCGATGGCGTACGCCACGAGGAGCGGGCCCGCCTGCACGGCGGCCTGCTGGAGCAGCAGCAGGACCGCGGCGAGGACGACGCGGGCCTTCATCGGCGCGAGCAGGGAACGCAGGAGGCCGGCCGTCGCGCGCGGGGGAGTGGGTAGGGAGTCGCGGTCGAAGGGGTCGCCGTTCCTGTGCGGAGGCGCCGGCCGGTCCTCTTCGTCGGTCGGCGCGGTGGTCGTGGGCGCCGTCATCGGTTGTCCCCCTCGCTCGTCGCTGTCGTCGTCTCTGCCGTCCCGGACATCAGCCAGGCGTACTCCGCGCTCGTACGCAGCAGTTCGTGGTGCGTGCCGACGGCGGTGATGCGGCCCTCGGAGAGCAGGGCCACCCGGTCGGCGAGCATGACCGTGGACGGGCGGTGGGCCACGACGAGGGCGGTCGTGTCGGCGAGGACGCGGCGGAGGGCCGCCTCGACCAGAGCCTCCGTGTGCACGTCCAGCGCCGACAGGGGGTCGTCCAGGACGAGGAAGCGGGGTCTGCCGACCACGGCCCGGGCCAGGGCGAGTCGCTGGCGCTGGCCGCCGGAGAGGCTGAGGCCCTGCTCGCCGACCTGGGTGTCCGTGTCCTGGGGGAGCGCGTGGACGAAGTCCGCCTGTGCGACGGCCAGGGCGCGGTTCAGCTCGGTCTCGCCCGCGTGGGCCTCGGCGCCCATGAGGACGTTCTCCCCGACGCTCGCCGAGAAGAGGGTCGGCTCCTCGAAGGCGACCGCCACGAGTGCGCGCAGCGTTTCCCGGGGCATCTCGGTGATGTCCTCGCCGTCCAGGGTGATCCGGCCCGCCGTGACCTCGTGCAGCCGGGGAACGAGCGCGGTGAGCGTCGTCTTCCCGGTGCCGGTGCCGCCCACGAGGGCCATGGTCTCGCCGGGGCGGATGTGGAGGTCGATGCGGTCGAGTACGGGAGCGGAGCCGGCCGGGGCGTCCGGGTAGCGGAACTGGACGGCGTGGAAACGGAGTCCGCCGGTGGCGGTGGCGGTGGCGGTGGCGG
>NZ_JAPWHT010000969.1:0-853 GCF_027270795.1 Streptomyces sp. ActVer | reverse complement strand
GCGGCGATGATGTACAGGAACTCGTTGCCGACACCCTCGCCGGACTGGACGGTGTTGAACGAGAACAGGATGTGCATCCCGACGAACCAGGCACCCGCGCCGACGCCCATGAACAGGGCGATCTTGGTGAAGGTGACCGGGACACCGACCGCGCGGGCCGACTCCTTGCTGCCGCCGGTCGCGAAGATCCAGTTGCCGAACTTGGTGCGCAGCAGCAGCCAGGTCGCGGCGGCGGCGAAGACCAGCCAGTAGAAGACGGTGATTTTGACGTCGACGCCGCCGATGCTGATCTCGGAGGCGAAGACCTTCTTGGCCTGGTCGAAGCCGTCCATGTCGCTGATCGAGTCGGTGGCGACGTTGCCGGTGAAGATCTTCGTGATGGCGAGGTTGGCGCCCTGCAGGATCAGGAACGACCCCAGCGTGATCAGGAACGACGGCAGACCGGTGCGTACGAGCATGTAGCCGTTGAACGCGCCGATCGCCAGGGACACGACGAGGGCGACGATGACGCCGGTCCACACGTTCATGGAGAGCTGGAAGCTCCACATGCTCGCCGTCAGCGCCGAGGTGGTCACGGCGACACCGGCGGAGAGGTCGAACTCGCCGCCGATCATCAAAAGCGCCACTGGCAGGGCCATGATGCCCATGACGGAGGACTCGTAGAGCACGTTGGCCAGCGAGCCGGCCTCACGGAACGGCGAGGCGACCGCGAAGAAGAAGACGTACACGGCGATCGCCGCGATGAGTGCGCCGATCTCCGGGCGGGCCGCCAGCCGGCGGGCCAGGGACCGTTCCGAGGTCCGGCCGTCCTTCGGGGCGGCCGGCGGAGCCGGCGACGAGGAGCTCGTCGCCG
>NZ_JAPWHT010000968.1:0-853 GCF_027270795.1 Streptomyces sp. ActVer | reverse complement strand
CGGCGACGAGCTCCTCGTCGCCGGCTCCGCCGGCCGCCCCGAAGGACGGCCGGACCTCGGAACGGTCCCTGGCCCGCAGGCTGGCGGCCCGCCCGGAGATCGGCGCGCTCATCGCGGCGATCGCCGTGTACGTGTTCTTCTTCGCGGTCGCCTCCCCGTTCCGCGAGGCCGGCTCGCTGGCCAACGTGCTCTACGAGTCCTCCGTCATGGGCATCATGGCCCTCCCGGTGGCCCTGTTGATGATCGGCGGCGAGTTCGACCTCTCCGCCGGCGTGGCCGTGACCACCTCGGCCCTGACGGCCAGCATGTGGAGCTTCCAGCTCTCCATGAACATATGGGTCGGCATCGTCGTCGCGTTGGTGGTGTCGCTGGCGATCGGGGCGTTCAACGGCTACCTGTTGGTCAGGACGGGTCTGCCGTCGTTCCTGATCACGCTCGGCACGTTCCTGATCCTGCAGGGCGCCAACCTCGCCATCACCAAGGTCTTCACCGGCAACGTCGCCACGGACTCGATCAGTGACATGGACGGCTTCGACCAGGCCAAGAAGGTCTTCGCCTCCGAGGTCAGCATCGGCGGCGTCGACGTCAAGATCACCGTCTTCTACTGGCTGGTCTTCGCCGCGGCCGCGACCTGGCTGCTGCTGCGCACCAAGTTCGGCAACTGGATCTTCGCCACCGGCGGCAGCAAGGAATCCGCACGTGCGGTGGGTGTCCCCGTCACCTTCACCAAGATCGCCCTGTTCATGGGCGTCGGCGCCGGTGCCTGGTTCGTGGGCATGCACATCCTGTTCTCGTTCAACACCGTCCAGTCCGGCGAGGGTGTCGGCAACGAGTTCCTGTACATCATCGCCGC
>NZ_JAPWHT010000967.1:0-858 GCF_027270795.1 Streptomyces sp. ActVer | reverse complement strand
CTCCCGATCTCCCCCCACTTCCCCGCCGCCGACGGCCACCCCGCCGAAGACGGTGCCTCCCACCACCCCACCCCCGACCAGGACTCCACCGACCAGGACTCCGCCTGTCACGACCCCGCCGACCACGACACCTCCGGTTGTGAGTCCGCCTGTCACGACACTTCCGGTTGTGAGTCCTCCGGCGGCCGTGCCGCCTGCCGCGACCCCTCCGGGGCCGGCGACCAGGGCGCCACAGCTGGCGGAGACCGGCAGCGACGGGCTGCTCGCGGCCTCGGTCGCCAGTGCGGGGCTGCTGATCGGCGGAGCGGTGCTGTACCGACGAAGCCGGGCCGCGTCCCGTCAGTGGTGACGTGTCGGGTGCCGGACGCCTCGCGCCCGGCACCCGCACCGTCAGTGACCCGCAGCCCCGAGCACCCCGCGCCGCTCCCGGGCGCCGGGCACGGGCACCCGGGCCGGCCCCGTACGCAGCCGGCGCCGCACCCCTCGTACGAGAGTCCGGGCCGTGAACGAGGCGCCGTGGACGAAGCGCATCGCGGGGCCGAAGGCGGAGGCTGTGGTCAGCCCCGCCAGGAAGAGGCCGGGGCAGGAGGACTCGAACTCCCGCCCCACGTAGGGGGATCCGTCGGGTGACATGGCCAGGGTCCCGCGTACGTCCTCCGCCAGCAGGCCCAGGCGGTCGCGGGTCGCCCTGAATCCCGTGGCCGCGATGACGTGTTCGGTGTCCAGAGAGGTCAACTCGCCGGAGCGGCCCAGTGTTTCGAGGCGTACGGCGCCCTGGGCCGGGTAGGCAGCCGCGACCTCCTGGCCCAGCAGCAGCTCGACGGCCGGTTCGACCCGGTCGCGGACCCACCAGGCGCC
>NZ_JAPWHT010000966.1:0-862 GCF_027270795.1 Streptomyces sp. ActVer | reverse complement strand
GCCCGCCGCCCGGCTTCGCCGGAGCGCCGACCGGGCCCGCCGCTCCCCATCCACCGGGCCACGCGCCGGCCCCGCATCACGGGGTCCCGCACCACGCTCCACCACCGCCGCCGACGCCGGACACCACGGGCCACGTACAGCTGCCGCCGGGCGGTCCCGTCCCGATGCCGAGCGTGCCGCCCGCCACCGCGGGCACGCCCGATCCGACGTCCACCACCCTCGCCGTCCTGCTCATCGGACCCGCAGGCGCCGGCAAGACCAGCGTCGCCAAGTACTGGGCCGACCACCGCAGGGTGCCCACCGCGCACATCAGCCTGGACGACGTACGCGAATGGGTGCGCTCGGGCTTCGCGGACCCGCAGTCGGGGTGGAACGACCACTCGGAGGCGCAGTACCGTCTCGCCCGCCGTACCTGCGGCTTCGCGGCCCGCAACTTCCTGGCCAACAACATCTCCTGCATCCTCGACGACGCGGTCTTCCCCGACCGTCCCGTCGTCGGCCTCGGCGGCTGGAAGCGGCACGTCGGTCCCGGCCTGCTGCCGGTCGTCCTCCTGCCGGGCCTGGAGATAGTCCTGGAGCGCAACGCCGAGCGCTCCGGAAACCGCCGCCTCACCGACGAGGAGGTCGCCCGCATCCACGGCCGCATGGCGGGCTGGTACGGCTCGGGCCTCCCAATCATCGACAACTCCCAACTGGACGTCCCCCAGACGGCCCGAGTCCTGGACGACGTACTGGCCAGGTCGATCGCCAGCCCACCGCAGTGGTAGGGGACCAGTGGTAGCGGCCTGTTGAGGAGGGGCTGAGCGCAGGCTCGCCTTTCAGGGGCGCGGGGAACTGCGCGACCGGCCCCCACCGGGCCCGC
>NZ_JAPWHT010000965.1:0-889 GCF_027270795.1 Streptomyces sp. ActVer | reverse complement strand
TCTCGTGGCCGGTCTGGGGATCGCCGCCGCCCCGTCCGCGTACGCCGGAACACCGGGCGGTACGCACGCCGACGACCGGAACAGCGACTTCAACGGCGACGGATACGAGGACGTGCTGGTGGGTGCGCCCGGGGCGACCGTCAGTGGCAAGAAGGGTGCCGGTCTCGTGACCGTGCAGTACGGCTCGTCGACAGGCATCGGGACGAGCAAGGTGGCGCGGTTCAGCCAGTCCACGGCCGGTGTCGCGGGCGCGGCCGAGGCTGGCGACGGGTTCGGCAAGGCGGTCGCGACCGGTGACCTGGACGGGGACGGGTACGACGACGCCGTCGTCGGCATTCCCGGCGAGGACCTCGGGACCGTCGCCGACGCGGGTGGCGTGGCGATCCTGTGGGGCTCGAAGGCGGGGCTCACCGGCGCCGCCAGCGACTGGCTGGAGACTCAGGAACCCACCGCGGGCGAGCGGTTCGGCGTCGGGCTCGCCGCGGCGCACTTCACGGACGAGACGCCGGGCGACCTGCTCGTCGTGCTCGACCACTACGACCTGGAGCTGTTCGCCTACGACTCCGCGGCCCCCAGTTCGCTCAAGGAGCAGTGGTCGACCCGGCTCTCCGCACGGGCCGAGCAGCGCCACATCCTGCCCAAGTCGCTGACCACGGGCGACTACGACAACAACGGCTACGCCGACCTGGTCGTCTCGGGCGTGACCGTCGGCGACGAGTCCGGCCACGGCTGGTCCACGTACTTGTCCGGAAACGCCGACGGGCTCAAGTACGAGCGGGATGTACGCGGTGGCACGGCAGCCGCGTCCGGGGACATCATCAACGACGGCTACGACGACCTGGTGACCGGCGAGCCCAACTCCCCCGACGACGGCGGCGAGACCCTCAGC
>NZ_JAPWHT010000964.1:0-902 GCF_027270795.1 Streptomyces sp. ActVer | reverse complement strand
AGCACCAGGGGGCGGGGGGACCTGGCGACGACCCGCTGGGACACCGAGCCGACCATGAATCCCGCGACCCCGCTGAGACCACGGGACCCGAGCACCAGCAGTTCCTCGTCCTCGGCCGCCGCGAGAAGGGCGGCCACCGCCGAGTCGGCCACCAGTCGCTCGACGACCCGCAGCCCGGGGTGCGCGGCACGGATGCTGCCCGCCGCCCGGTCCAGGATCTGTTCGGCCCAGTCGCGCTCGGTCCTGTCCGCGGGGACGGACGGGGCTGGGCGTGGGTGCCACGTCCAGGCGTGCACGAGGTTCAGCGAGACGCCGCGCCGCAGGGCCTCACGGGCCGCCCAGTGCGCGGCGGCAAGGCTCTCGGCGGATCCGTCGATTCCTGTGGTGATGTGCCGAACCATGGTGGGCGTCTCCTGTGTCCGGTCCTGCCCGATCTCATGCGGAGCCTCGTACAGGAACGCCCGCGTGCGCAGGGGCCGCACAGTCCCTCCCTGGGGCCGGGTGGCCCATGGTTCGAGCCGAAGCACGGGCGCACGCTGGAAGTCGTCGGTCCGAACGTCCGTCCTGGAGGCCGGTCATGAACGCTCCGCCCACGCCCAGCATGCTGCGGGCACTGCCCGCCGAGCACCGGCAGCGGCTGATGCACCTCGCCCGGGAGGTGTCGTTCCCGCAGGGAATCCGCCTCTTCGAGGAGGGCGGTCGCGCGGACCGGTTCTGGATCATCCGCACCGGCACGATCCAGCTCGACATGCACGTACCCGGCCGCCGGGCAGCGGTCATCGAGACCCTCGGCCACAACGAACTCGTTGGCTGGTCCTGGCTGTTCGCTCCGCACTCATGGCACCTGGGCGCCGAGACGACGAGCCCGGTCCGCGCCTACGAGTTCTACGCCACCACCGTAC
>NZ_JAPWHT010000963.1:0-903 GCF_027270795.1 Streptomyces sp. ActVer | reverse complement strand
TGCCGCGCGGTCAGCCAGCCCTCGGCCACGAGCTCGGCGTACGCGTCGGCGACCGTGTTGCGGGCCACGCCCAGGTCCGCGGCGAGCGAGCGGTACGGAGGGAGCCGGGTGCCCGGGGCGAGGCGCCCGCTGCGGACCGCCTCGCGCAGGGCACGGATCAGAGCGGCCCGGCGGCCACCCGGACCGGACAGTTCCAGATGCAGGTCGGCACCGATGCGCTCCGCAGAATTGACCCATGAATCTGCCATGGAAATGCACCCTACAGGGGGTCTTTCCGGCTCGTAGATTCATATGCATGACGACGAACACGATGAACACGACGCACGTGACGCACACGACGACGCACACCGCGGAGAACGCCCGGATCAACTTCGCGAAGGCCGCTCCGAAGGCCTTCCGAGCCCTCGTCGGCTTCGACATCGCGGCCCGAGAGGGCCTCGACCCCGCCCTCGTCGAACTGATCCAGATCCGCGCCTCGCACCTCAACCACTGCGCGTACTGCCTCCACATGCACACCAACGACGCGCGCAGGGCCGGCGAGTCCGAGGACCGGCTGCACATGGTCGCCGTGTGGCGCGAGGCACCGCACTTCTTCAGCGAGAAGGAGCGCGCGGCCCTCGCCCTGACGGAGGCCGTGACCCTGGTCGCCGACGGCGGCGTCCCGGACGACGTCTACGCCGAGGCCGCGGCCCGGTTCGACGAAAAGGAACTGGCCCAGGTGCTGGCACTGATCTTCGCGATCAACACCTGGAACCGGGTCGCCCTGGCGACGGCGAAGAGGGCGGGGACGGACGAACGCTGAAGAGCGGGAGTCGAGCGGGGGGCGGTGGGCGGTGGACCGCCGGCTGACGGGCGGGCGGTGGGCTGCAGGCGTCGGTGCCGGTTACGCGGTCATCGGGCGGT
>NZ_JAPWHT010000962.1:0-913 GCF_027270795.1 Streptomyces sp. ActVer | reverse complement strand
CGATCTTGTCCGGGGGCCAGCGGCAGCGGGTGAGTCTCGCCCGGGCGCTGGTCCTCGACCCCCGGCTGCTGGTCGCCGACGAGCCGACCAGCGCGCTCGACGTCAGCGTGCAGCAGACCGTCCTCGACGTGATCGCCGAGCTCCAGGACGAGCTCGGCTTCGCCTGCCTCTTCGTCTCCCACGACCTCGCGGTCGTCCAGCAGTTCGCACGGCGCGTCGTCGTCATGCGGGCGGGCCGGGTCGAGGAGGAGGGCGCCACCGCGACCACCCTCACCCGTCCGGAGACGGACTACACCCGCCGGCTCATCGCCGCCGTGCCCGTACCCGACCCGGTGCTCCAACGTGTGCGCCGTACCGAACGACAGGCCGCGCTCGCCGCCGCCGGAACGGAGGGCGGGGCGTGACCGCACCCCAGCCGCGTCCACCCCAGCCGCACCCGCCCGCCACCGCCCCCGAGGTGTTCGCCGGTGTCGACATCGGCGGCACGACCACGCAGGTCGTGCTCTGCACACCCGAACTCGACGTCGTGGACAGCCACGAGGTGCCCACCCCGGCCGCGGAGGGCGGCACGGCGATGGTCGGCGCCGCGCTCGACGCCCTGGGCCTGCTCCTGGCGCGCGTACCGGCCCGGCTGCGCGCCGTCGGGGTGGGCGCGGCGGGTCTGGTCGACGCCCGCGCCGGGCGCGTCCTCGTGGCCAGCGACTCCTTCCACGCCTGGGCCGGCTTCGAGGTGACGGCGACCATGGAGGCCGCACTCGGCGTTCCGGTCTTCCTGGACAACGACGTCAACGCGTTCCTGCGCGGCGAGGTGGCCCGGGGTGCCGTCGCGGGCGAGCGGCACGTCCTCGGCATGACGCTCGGTACCGGGGTCGGCGGCGCGCTGTGGCTGGACGGAGCGCTGTACGAGGGGCCG
>NZ_JAPWHT010000961.1:0-915 GCF_027270795.1 Streptomyces sp. ActVer | reverse complement strand
CGTGGTGGTCGCGCGGGTGCTGCCGGGCGTGACCGTGCCCACCTCACTGGCACGGCCGCCGCGCCGGGCGGGCTGGTGCGTGCCGTTCTGGTGGCGGGGCTACGGGCTCGCCGTGACCGACACCGTCTTCGTGGCCCGGCACGGGCTGCTGCGCCGCAGCATCGCGCTCGTGCCGCACGCCAAGGTGCAGAGCGTGCGCCTGGAGCAGGGGCCGTGGCAGCGCCACAAGGGGCTGGCCGACGTCCGCGTGGACACCGGAGCCAACAAGACCGTGACGGCCCGGCTGCGGGACGCCTCCGAGGCGGCGGAGCTGCTCCACGGACAGGCGGACCGGTCACGCACGGGACGGCGGGAGGCCCGGCCGGACCGGTGGATGGCCTGAGGGCCTCGACCGACTCGGACGACGCGAACGGCTTGTGAGGAGCGAACGGCGTGAGGGCAGTGGCGGGTTGCCACTGCCCTCATCACGTACGCCATCGGTCGGGCCCAGGTGGGTCCGAACGGCCTTACCAGCGTTACGAAACCGCGCTGCGCAGTTCCGCCAGGTCGATCTGTTCCGTCTCGTCGTGCGCGGTCAGGTCGATGACCTGGCCGACTCCGCGCGACTCCTCGCTCACGGGCTTGAACTCGGACTCGGACTCGGCCTTGTGGAGCGCGAGCGCCTCCTGGCCGACCACGTCGGCCAGGTCCTCGTTCTGTACGGCCTCCAGCGCTTCCTCGCCCTTCTGCGTACCGAAGAAGTCGAACCCGCCCTCCACGGACGGGCGTCGCGCGGGCGAGGCCGGCGCGACCGCGACCGCCGTGGGCACGGTGAAGTGCCCGGAGGGCTGCGAGGGCCGCGCGGCAGGGGTGAGAGCGGCCGCGCTCGTCGGGGAGTGGGTCGTCGCCCCGGTCTCGGGACGCCGCCGCACACGG
>NZ_JAPWHT010000960.1:0-915 GCF_027270795.1 Streptomyces sp. ActVer | reverse complement strand
GCGGAGTCGGAACCAGTAGAAGCCGTGTCCGGCGAGGGTGAGGAGGTAGGGGAGTTCGCCGATGGCGGGGAAGCGGACGCCGCCGATGAGTTCGACGGGGTGGCGTCCGCTGAAGGCCTGGAGGTCGAGTTCGGTGGGCTGGGCGAAGCGGGAGAAGTTGTGGACGCACAGGACGAGGTCGTCGCCGTGTTCGCGGAGGAAGGCGATGACGGCGGGGTTGGAGGAGGGCAGTTCGGTGTAGGAGCCCAGGCCGAAGGCGGGGTTCTGCTTGCGGATCTCGATCATGCGCCGTGTCCAGTGCAGCAGGCTGGAGGGCGAGCTCATGGAGGCTTCGACGTTGGTGACCTGGTAGCCGTAGACCGGGTCCATGATCGTCGGCAGATACAGGCGGCCGGGGTCGCAGGAGGAGAAGCCCGCGTTGCGGTCCGGCGTCCACTGCATCGGGGTGCGTACCGCGTCGCGGTCGCCGAGCCAGATGTTGTCGCCCATGCCGATCTCGTCGCCGTAGTAGAGGATCGGGCTGCCGGGCAGGGAGAGCAGCAGGGCGGTGAAGAGTTCGATCTGGTTGCGGTCGTTGTCCAGGAGGGTGGCGAGCCGGCGGCGGATCCCGATGTTGGCGCGCATGCGCGGGTCTTTGGCGTACTCCGCGTACATGTAGTCGCGTTCTTCGTCGGTGACCATTTCCAGGGTGAGCTCGTCGTGGTTGCGCAGGAAGATGCCCCACTGGCAGCCGGACGGGATCGCCGGCGTCTTCGCGAGGATTTCCGAGACCGGGTAGCGGGACTCCCGTCGCACGGCCATGAAGATGCGCGGCATGACGGGGAAGTGGAAGGCCATGTGGCATTCGTCGCCGCCGGCGCTGTAGTCGCCGAAGTAGTCGACGACGTCCTCGGGCCATTGGTTGGCCTCGGCGAG
>NZ_JAPWHT010000095.1:0-27703 GCF_027270795.1 Streptomyces sp. ActVer | reverse complement strand
CAACTCCCACGGAATCGCCGACCCTACGCCCGACCAGCGGAAACGCAGTCCTCAAGTCCGAAAAGACAACAGCTACTAACGCCGTAGCGGCCATCAGCTGCCGCGCGTCCGTAACCCGCCCGGAGCCTGCCGGTATGGCCCACGGGCCACTATTCACGCCTGCAACCCTTGCTGGACGCTGTCCGTGTATGCGTCCATGCCCCCACCCCGAAGCAGCGCGCGCCCTGATGCCGCCGTTAACCTGCTGGCTGGAGCAGACCCGGGGGAGTGCAGCGAGTGGTGCAGCCTGACGAATTTGAAGTCTGGTACACGACGGAGGACTTCCCCGACACCTTCAACCGGACCGGCCGGATGGTCTTCACTGTTGACGCCCTCGCGCATGCCCTGTTCGTCACGGGCAGAGCACCGCAGGACCAGGCCGTTTACGGCTGGACATCCGTCTACGAGTGGCTTCACCGCGTTGCGCTCATCCCGGCATACATCCGCCGGGCACCCACAGGCCGCCTCACCCGGTCCGACCTCGCACGCGACCTCGACCGCTCGGAGAAAGTGGCACTGTCTTACACGTTGGGGCAGGCCATGACCGGGGTCTTCAGCCAGCAGACGGTCTCGGTGCGGTTCCTGATGCACGTGGACCGGTACGCCGCCCGCTACGGCATCCGGTTCGCCGCCAACACCCGCAAGCGCGCTGACCTCTTCGGGGAGAGACAGACCGGCGGTTGGGTCGTCGCCGAGGCCAAGGGGAGATCCGGGAACATTGATGACGAACTGAAGGAGACGATGCGGGCCCAGAAGCGGACGATCCGATCGATCGGAGGAATGCCCCCGGCCCTGGCGTACGCGTGCGCTGCCCATTTTCCCCAGTACAAGGGAGTGCCGGATCATCTCAAACTGCACGCTGTGGATCCGGAGGAGGCAGAGCTTGAAGCCATCGACCTCCCAGCGGACCGCGACCGTTTCATCCTGGCCTACTACGAGCCCTTCCTGGCAGCGCTCGAGGCGGGGCAGGAGGAACCGGCCCGCGACGGATACGAGCTTGCCTCTTTCGGCCCGTTCCGGATCAGCGTCGGGGTCCTGGCCTCCGTTGCCCAGCGCGTCAGACGGGCACAGCGAGGCCGCATCGAGCATCTCTACCAAGACGTCGTAGAGCTCCTCGACACGCACCTGGCCGCCGCCAGGCCCGCCCACCAGTTCACGGACGGAACGGTCGTCACGAGCAAGTGGCAGCAAGCACTAGACCAAGATGATTGGAGCACCGAGACGGGCGAGAACTACCCTCAGTGGTGGTGAAACCTGCCCGCCGTCGGCGGGCCGTTGCGCCGCCCGATGGCCAAGGCGGCCACCGCAGCGGCCGGCCGACTACAGCGGTCGTCATCGTGGGAGCGCCCTGACGCGGTCAGCCGTGCGGGCCGTCGTGATGCCGTGCCCAGTCGAGCCGGTGGATGAGCCACGCGGAGACCGACCAGACGCCGTGGCTGCCAGGCAGGTCATTGGCGTTCAGCTCAGCAACGTAGCCGTCGGGGCCCTGGAAGCCCTGGCGTCCTCGTGCGGGTGGCGTCGTCCCAGGTCGCCCCGGCCCGTGCCCTGCCTCCCACGTGATCCGCCGTCGGGGTTCGCTCCGGCCTGCGTCACCCATTACCGACCTGCCCGACCGGCAATTCGTCACCATCCGCCAACCTCAACTCTGCCGGTCATCGCCGACCTGGAGCGGGCGCTTTGCACGCCCGTGACGCCGTGCGCGGTCAAGGGTTCGACAGACCCCCACGGGTATGGGGAAGACGTCGAGCGGACCTTCGGCAGTATCAACACCCTGGACAGACCCTCACGCACGTGGGGAAGAGACCGCTGGCCCAGGAAAATCTGTTCGACGACGGGAGGTAGACCCCCACGCGTGTTGGGAAGAGTGTCGGTGCGTCGGTGCGGTGTCGTCTGGGCAGGACAGACCCCCATGTGAGTGGGGAGGATTCCCTTGGGCGGTCAGGCGCGCCCAGCCCCGGAACGATGAACCCCCACGAGTGTGGGGATGCTCCGCAGTGGCGATGAAGTGAGGCAGACCCCCACGCGTGTGGGGAGGAGATAAGCCCTGAACAGCTCATGATGACCAGCAGAGGCACACCCTCACAGAGTGAGGAAACCGGCGAAATCCGAATCGCAGGGTACACCTTCCGGTACCCGGGATGCCCCGCACTGGGAGATGATCACCATGCGGCAGGATAGGCGTAATACCCCTGAGTTCCAGGGTGGGTTGACGTAGAGCGGAGCGGGAGCGTTCGGTGGGGGTGCGGGAGGATGCCCGGCGCGGCGGGATCGATCTGACGCCGTGGGGCAAGTTCGACCGCGGCGCGTGGGCGGTGTATCCGCTGCTGTTTCATCTGCTGGATGTCGCGGCGCTCGCGGGTGTGGTCTGGGACCGGTACCTGACCCGCGGTCAGCGTCGGCTGATCGCCGCCGGGCTGGGGCTCACGCTGGCCGAGGCGCGCTGTCTGGTGATGTTCATCGCCGGCCTGCACGATCTGGGCAAGTTGTCGGCGTTCCAGGAACAGGAGGCGTATCCCTGGGCCCGGGTCAGCGACACCCTGCGCGCGGACATCCGTGACTGGCAGCGTATGCCGCACGAACGGGCGTCCATGCACAGTGTGCTGCACCTGCTGGCCGCGGCCGGCTATCCGGCGGACACCTCCGACAGCCCCGGAGTGCTCGTCGCCCAGATTCTGGGCGGGCACCACGGCCGGTTCCTGCAGGTCGACATCAACGGTGCGGCGAAAGCCTCCCGGGTCAACCTCGCCCTGGGCGGGCCGGCGTGGCAGGATCTGCGCCGCCGCTACTTCGCCCTGCTGCGCCATCTGACCGGCGCCACCGTGGTGCCCGCGGACGTGTCGGTGCCGGCGGCTGTGCTGATCACCGGAATCGGCATCATCGCGGACCGGCTGGCCAGCCAGCGCCACTACTGGCTGCCCAAGGCCCAGGCGCCCGCCTTCGGCGCCGGCGAGCACTTCGCCCAGGCCGTCCGGGACGCCCCCGCTGTGGTCGAGGAGTCCGGGCTGGCCCGCAGCACCCTGCCGCAGGTGCCGTTCACCCGGGCCCACGGCGGCCTGGAGCGGCCGAACGCCCTGCAGGCCTCGGTGATCGGGCAACTCACTGCCGCGGTGGGGGAGAAGGGGCCCGGCATCCTGGTGGTCACCGACGCCACTGTGAGTTCCCGGCTCTGTGCGGTGTCTGAAGGCGTGTTGAGCTGGGGAGTCGGCGCTGATCTGGATTCTCATGAGGAGTTGGTGCGCTGATCTGACCAGCTTGTACTGCGGAGTGTTGACCTCTGGTCAGAGGTGCATGGGTCTGCGAGCTGCTGATACGTGGTAGAGCTGGAATATCGCGGATGGTTCGGGAACCCTTATGGATTTGGCGGCGTTTGCGCAGCTCAGGGAGCTGATGGAGTGCAGGGGTGGTTTGCTGCTTCGTGGGCGACCCTCCTGAGAGGCGGCAGGGATTCGCCCTGCCGGGGCGTTTGCGATCATGGCTCGCCGACCGGGCCGTGAGGCCCCAGTCCGGTCAGCGGTGCGGTACCCGAAGAGCGCTGAGCACGGCGCCGGTGGTGGCAGGGGAGCTCATCCTCGTGCCGCCGTACGATCCGCTGGACCCTACAGGACCAACCAGGCCCCGTCCGTGAACCGTGGGCGGGACCCTTCGCGTGCGCTGCCGGAGCTCACGGCCGGTTGGAAAAGCGGCGGTGGCGGGGCGCCCCGCCCGGCAGAATCGGGTGATCGACACGTCCCTTTGGGGGAGCTATGCAGGAACTTCGCTTCGACGACGACATCCGGTTCACCGCAACGGTCAGCAGCGATCAGACGTGGCTGAAGCGCGCGCTGGGAGCCCACGAGCTGAGCGTCCAACTCGTCGTTGGTGTCTCGCCCTTCACTGAGGCCGGGAAGATCCTCGCCTTGGAGACGGACCTGTTCGGCTTCGACACGAGAGGGCAGCGCTATCGGCTAGCCCGGACCACGGCGAACCTGGCGTACACCCCGAAGATCACCGTCCACCGCGTGAACCTGTCCTTCCCGCTGACGTCGCTGCAGGTCCATGCAATCGAGGAAGGCCGCACCGGCGACGTACGGTTCGAGATCGACCTCAATGCGACGCTGCCGCAGGCGCCCGGCTACCCGGGGAGCGCTCAGGACACGGCGCACATCACCGTCGCCAAGAGCCGGTGGGAACAGCAGCTCGCGCAGCTGGGGTCGTCCGCGGCGTTCGAGATGGCCGTGCCGTATCCGCTCGGCGCCCCGGAGAGGGACGAGGTCGGCCGGACCTTGCGAGAGGCGCAGCGTCTGCTGACCGTGGGCGAGATCCCGGCGTCCATCCTGCAGATCAGGCGGGCACTGGAGTGGGTCCGGGAGAACGCGGGCTGGGACAACCCCGGGAGGAAGGTCCCCAGCCAGTGCAGCCAGACCGAGCGGTGGTGGCGGATCCAGGACGCCCTGTACAGCCAGACGTGCGGCGCTCTGCACAATGACGCGGTCACCAGGGACTTCGAGTACGACCGGGCCGAGGCCGAGACGCTCCTGGCGATGACCGCCGCACTGCTGCGGAACGTACGCACCGCTGCGTGATGTGAAGGCGTCATACCCGTCGGTAGAGCCCGTTGTCGTGACGCTGGCACGTCACGCTCGCCGTCTGGCGCGACGGGTCGCACGGCGGCGCCACGCTCTGACTGCGGTCCCGGCCCGAACGGCGTCAGCCGCCGCATCCACGCCCGCATCGGCGGTCGTCTGGGGTGCCGGATCACTCACGCGGTGCCGGATGCCCAGGGCTCAAGCTTGGGGGGCGGTCTCCCCACGCCTCGCGGACGTGCCTGCTGATCATGGTCCTCATCGTGGGCCATTGCGCGAGCAGGAGATTGCGGTTCAGGAGCAGGTGATGTCATTGCGCTGTCCTTCGGCGAGCACGGTGCGGTAGAGGCTCATGCGCTGGCGGGGTTGGGCGAGGTCGTAGGTGCGCAGCCCTGACCAGGCGATGTGGAGCGGCAGGTCGACGAGGCCGTGCTCTGGTCCGGCGAGGGCCTCCAGAGTGTCGGGAAGGCGCCCCGCATACCGCTTGTTCAGCACCTCGGCGACGGGCGGCCTGGCACCAGGGCACGGCTGCTGAACCATGGTCCCAGTGTTCCGTGTGTGCCAGCAGAGAAGTGAGCCAGGACCGTCGGTAGCTGCTGCTGTGCGCCTGGCCGTCTGCTGTACGTCTTCCCGTTGCATGGGCGGATGGCGTGTCATCGCCCTGTTCCTGACTGCAGGATGCGCAGCAGGAGAGCGGGGACGGGCACGTCCGTGGCGGTGACGAAGTCGTGCACGGCATCGGGCAGCTGAAGGCCTTGCTGCCGGTGCAGCCGTTGGCGCAGGTTGTCCGCGACGTCTGGGGGCAGAGCGGTGGCCGCGCTGCTGAGGGAGGCGAGCTGGGCGGCCCGGGCATCAGAGGTGTCCGTGCTGATGATGGCGGCGTCGGCCCGGGTGCGTGCTTCCGGGTCACGTTCCAGGCGGCGGATGACGGCTTGAGCGAACGGTGGGTCGACGTCGTTGGTGAAGTGGCTGGAGATCCATGCGCTGTCGCGGGATACCTGATCCACGAAGTCGGCAGTCTCGACGGCTGCGTAGGCCAGCGGGTAGTACACCGACACGTCCACCTCGACCTGTCCGTACAGGTCGCGCTCGTGCTGGAGGGCCTCCCAGGCGTCGGCGACTGCTGTGTCGTCGGGGAACCCGGCGACCAGGGCGAGGAACGCGCCGGAGGAGGGGAGCGGGTAACCGCAGCGTCGTGGGCTCAGTTCGGTGTGCAGTGCGCGTTGCACGGTCGCCGGGTCGAGGCCGAGGACCAAGGGGTCGGCCAGGAGCAGGGGTGCGACGTCCCGGCTTCCGTTGTCGCTCGGCCGGAGGATGTCGATCAGGGCGTGCAGCAGGTGCGGCTCGCCGCGGTGGGTGTGGGCGTACCAGGCGAGCACGGTGTCGTGGGTGAGGAGGTCGGGTTGCTGGTCGACGGCCGCAGCGAGTTCCTGCGCAAGCTGGGGGTGGCGGTCGGCGACCAGCGCAAGGTACTCCCAGGCCGTGTCCATGGCGCGGGAGAGCATGTCGCCGGTGAGGCGTTTGAGAAGGGTGTCGCCGAAGTGGGCGCGCAGGGCGGGCCAGTGGTCGGCGATCTCGCCGAGCACGAGCAGGTCGAGGTCGGTGCTGATGAATTCACCCAGGGGCAGCCGGATGGGGCGGCCGTCCTGTTCGACGAGGTCGTCCAGCAGGCCGAGTTGGTCGGTCAGCAGGATGCCCAGCCATGCGGCGCGCCGCTGTGCCCAGTTGTTGTAGCCGAGGCCCGTGGCCGTGTCGCGGAGCACGGACTGGGCCTTCTGCCATTCCGGTTCGGGAAGCGCGCCGCGGTCGTGGTCGTGCAGTAGGTGGGTGTGGAACACGGCGGAGGCGGCGGATCGGACGAGGTCGTGGGGCTCGTTTGGCCACTGAGCGGTCAACTGCCGGATGAGGGTGCTGTCGCCGGGGTGGTCGCGTAGCAGGGTGCACAGGTGCAGGCGGGCGGCGGTGGGCAGGGCCGGGTGGGCGGCCCGCACCCGGTCGAGCACGGGCTCGAGGGCGGAGGGCTCGCTGCCGTAGCCGGCCAGAAGCGACCCAAGAGGGGCCTGCGGTCTGCGCAGCATGCTGGCCGCGCGGTCGCGGGCCGAAGCGGTTGCAGGCAGGACGACGATGACCGCGGCTTCAGCAGTGAACTCGTATTCGTTGGCGGGTTCTTGCACCGCCTCCAGACACACTCGGGCGATCTGCTCGGCCACCGGTCCCGAGGTCAGGGACTGGTTCTGGCAGCTTTCCAGCAGCGCATGGATGACGATTTCCTTGCGGAAGCGGCTGTCTTGTGTCGGTGCTGGTGTGGCAAGGAGGGCGAGCAGCCGCTCCCGGGCCTGCTCGGCGCCCAGGACCCGCACGGCCGCGTTGGCCACCCGTGATGCCCGGCCTGCCTCGCCGTTCAGCACCGCGCACAGCGCCTGCTGCACCTCGGTGTCATGGGCCCAGTGCTCGGCCAGGGCATCGGCGGCCCAGTGCGGGACCTCGCTGTCGTGCAACTCCTTCAGCAGCACGGACCGCAGCACCGGGCCCTGGTCCAGGGTGACGAGGGACGGGAGCTCGAAGTCCAGGAAGGCTCGTGGATCTTGTTGCAGGAGTTCCTCGGCCGCGGCGGCCACGGCCGTATGGCGAGGGTAGGCGCGGGCCAGCGGCCCGATGCCAAGGAACCGGATCTGGTGCGGGTCGTTCACCAGCGTGGTGCAGACGTAGTCGATGACGGCCGCATCCTGGGCATAGGCCAGCAGTAGCACACTCCAGGCCGCGGCTCGGTCGCCTTGTCCGGGGCGCCGGCCGGACACGATGGACAGGCAGGTGTCGCGCACCTGCTCGGCCTCGCCGGGAGCCTCACGCAAGGCGGCCGCGATCGCGTCGGTGAGCACAGGCTTCCACACGTTGTCGGTGAAATCCTCGGTGTCGAGCCGGCTGACCAGCCAGGCGCGCTCTTCGGCCGTCATGGCCTGCGGCTGCGACCCGCGGGCCATACGGCCGGTGGTATCCCGCCCGGGCAGCACGCCCAGGACGGCGGCCAGGGCCGTCAGCCGCAGCCCCAGCACCTGCTGTCGCCGGGCGGCTGCGGCCGCGGCCGTGACCCGGTCCTCATCGGGCCAGCCCAGCAGCAGACCGTGCAGGATCACGGCTGCGTGATCGGCACTGGCTGCATGGCGCAGCGTCGTCAGCATCGCCTCAACCACGTGCTCCTGCCCGTCCCGCGTCCCGTAGCGGGCGGCGAGCGCGCGGGCGGCCGCCCAGGCGACGTGCACGTCCTCCGACCTCAATGCGGCCACCAGCAGCGGCCAGACGGGCTCAGCCAGCTGCCGGTCGTCGGCCACCTGCCCGAGCCGGTGAAACACCTGCCACGGCAGCGGCTGACCGGCCACAACCCAGCGCGACAGGCACGACACCAGATCACCGCTCACTGCTGGATCGTCCAGCCCGGCCACACACGCCGACAACAGCCGCTGTCGGTGCCCGACGAGGGGGTGGCTGTCGACCGCTTCCAGGATCGTGGCGGCGTGACGCCGGGCCTGGGGGAGAGGCAGCCGAATCCCCCCGAACACGGCCTGCGCCACCAGCTCGCGCACCGCCAGTGCTTCCGGTTCCGGCCCATCGGCCTTCTCGGCGAGCTCCTGGAGCAGCCGACTGGTCTCCTCGGTGCGCTGCAGCTGCCACAGGATGGCCAACAGCACCTCATGCCAGCGTGGGTCCTGGGCGCGCTGGGCGAACAGGCGGCGCAGTTCGTCGAAAGACAGCTGCTGTGCGGCCTGTTCGGCGGCCAGCTGTTCCAGCAGGACCCGGTGCAGGAAGCCGATCTCGCGCGGGCCTTGCCGGACCAGCACACCGAGCTGCCCCTCGGCGATGTCGACAAACCCCCTCGCCTGAGCGGCGGCCCCCGCTGCATCCAGGGCGAGGTGACGTGGATCGCGAAGCGCGTCGATGATGTCCGCGCGGACCGTCTGTTCGGGCACGGCCTGGACGTCGCCGCGCTGCTGGTGTGCCAGCGCAACGTGGGCCAGGACCTGACGGATGTCGTCCGGGTGCAGTGCGGTGGGCTCCGCGGTGATGCCGGCCGCCGTCCCGCGCCGGGCGGGATGTTCTCCCAGCAGATGGTCAACGGCGCCCGCGTACACCTCGAACCGCCTGGTCGGCAGCGCAGCCCCGGCCAGGCGCATACCGGTCAGCAGGAGCAGGAACAGCGGAATCCGGGCCAGCTGGCGAAGGTCCCGGACGCCGGACAGTTCCTTCACGAACGCCTCGGCCTGCGTGTCGCCGCCCACCCCAGCGGTGCCGAGCCAGTGAGCGACCAACTCCCGCTGCTGGCGCGACGAGAGCGGGGCCAGCGAGGCGTACTGCCACACCCCCGTCGGCTGCAGCCGCGACAGGCCATAGGGGCGGGTGGCGGCCACCGCGGGCAGCTGCCGCTGGTCCAGGAACGTCTCCAGCGCGGTGAGAGCCCTGCGCGCAGCACTCTCGCTCACCCATTCGTCCAGGCCGTCGATGACCAGCAGCAGCCGGTCATCGGCCAGTGCCTTCTCCACCAGCGGCCACAGATGCCCGACGTCGTACTGCTCCAGCCAGGCCCGCAGCGTCGCCGCCAGCGAGGCCTCGGCGCCGTCGTAGCGGGCCAGCCGGCGGGTGAAGAACGGGAAGGGAACCCACAGCGGCAGCCGGTCGCCGAACCGTTCGGTCCAGCGCGGCAGGGCAGGGGAGTCGGCGAACAGGTCCAACAGCGCGAAACGCAGCAGACTGCTCTTGCCCGAGCCTGCCTCCCCGACCAGGACATGGCGTCGGGCCCCGGCCAGCCAGGCGTCCGCGCTGGTGCGGATCCCGGTGGCCTCCCCGGTCACTGCCGGGGACGCGGCGCTGACGGCCACCATCTGCTCCCCGACCTCGGAGGCAGGCACGGTGAGCGCCTTCCCCAGCTCGCCGGGATGGTGGCCGTAGGCGGACGCCCGCGCCTTGCGGTACCAGGCCGTGGGGGACATGCCGGGGGAGACCGCGTCGGGTGGTGACAGCTGGGCAGGCCAGCGGCCCAGCTGGTGCACCGGGAGCACGTCGGGAAGAACGAACCGTTGTCGTAAATCCGGTCGGGCGGGAGCGTGCTGCAGGGCGATCGCCCCGGAGTCGGTGTGGGCGAAGAAGGTGGCGTAGAAGGAACCGAGCTGTGCACGCAGATCGGCGACCTGCACGGCATCGAGCCGGGTGGCCAAAGCGGTCACCTGCTCGGGCCCGAACAGTTCCTCCACCCACGCGCGACCGAAGAAGTCGTGGACGACTTGCGGGCGTTGCTTCAGCCAGGCCGACAGATACTCCGCGTCCCACACCTCGAAGGTGATGCCCGCACGCGCCAGCCGTTTGCGCTGCGTCACCACCTCGTCGGCGGTCTTTTGCGGGACTGCCGACAGACTGGTGGCGTAGACGAAGACCCGGCTGACCGCAGCCCACGTGCCGTCCAGGAAGTCAGTGACGGCCTCCTTGAGCTGCCTGGCGGTCAGCGACTTCACCCGCCGCGACTGCAGACTCAGGTAGACACGCTCGGGATCAGAGCCGTTCTGGGCGGAGGCGCCAGGCAGACGGACATACAGATCGATGCCCTGCTGCTCCTGGCCCCGAGTGCCGTACAGGCTTCCCTGCGCCTGGGCGTCGTAGGCGCTCAAGCGCCCGGTGACACTGTCGCCGCCAGCGTGATCGGCGGAGTCCTCGACCGTCCCGCGCTCCACCGCCCGCTTCAGGCACAGCCGCTCGAAGTTCTCCCAGGCCAGATGCTCCAGCGGCAGGAGCTGCTCGCTCGTATGGACGGGCAGCGGAACCGTCTGCGCCGACGCCAGCGTGTGCAGCCGGGCCGGTGCCTTGGCGTGCTGGGACGGGCTCATCGAGAGTGTGTGCCGCATGTACCCCATCATCAATCACAACTCGCGAGTTCACCGCTGGTCGCTAGGTGACGGGCAGCACGAGGTCGGCGATACGGGGTTGGCGGTGCATGGTCTGCCCAGGGGCCGCCGGAGAACCGGGCTGTCGTCTCGTCGGCCGTCTGAGGGCAGGCCTGCACCGGGCGGGTTTATGGCCCGCGCAGTGCTTCGCCCTACTGCGCGGCGAGTCTTTCGACGATGCCCCGTTGGTGCTGGATGTCGTAGGCCTGCTCAGGGGTGACTTCGTAGTGACCGAGGCTGTCGAGTTCGGCACGGGCGGCGGCGATGTCTCCGAGGTAGGCCAGTACGACGGCGCGCTGGGAACGCAGCCCGATCATGTCCTCAGGCAGGTTGTAGTCCTCAGCCACGGGGATGAGCTGACGGTTTATCAGGTCCAGGGCTGCTCGGGTTTCGTCGGCTCGCATCAGGGACTCGACGACGTCCTGGCCCAGGTCGATGGCAGAGCGCCAGGCGGCGGTGAACAGATATAGCTTCATCGCGGGGAAGGCCATAGGGCCGTAGTCGAGGCCGAGTCGGCGACAGGACTTGACGAACAGGGCGAAGCAGTCGGCCAGGCGCTTGTAGTCGTCGGGGTTTTCGCTGGTCTCGCAGGCCTCTTGCAACGCCTCGGTGTTGCCGAGGATGTGGGTGATCTCCAGGCCGAGGTGGCGGCGGTAGATATCGGCGAGCTCCATCGCGGCGTTGCCCGCATCCTGGTAGGCGTCGGCGAGAAACAGGCTCTGCGCGTAGCCGTAGCGCAGGGCTCGTTCGTGGGGCGAGGGAACAGGGATCCCGGCGAGCGCGCTGTGGAAGGCTGAGCCGAGTGCGTCGACGTCGCATGCCTGCCCGTACAGGATGAATTGTCGGGTGGCCAGCAAGACTTTCTCCCGAGGGCCGATCTGGTTGCTGGTCTCAGCGAGGGTCTCCATGGCGTGCACGTGCCGTGCGCAGGTGTCCCAGTCGTCGTCCCCGTAAGCCCAGGTGGCCAGTGCGTTGTGGGCTTCCAGGCGACTGATGGTGTCGCGGTCGGTGTCCTGGGCCACCTCTGCGATCACGGCGCGCAGTTCACGGGGGTAGCCGCCCTGGAAGAAGCCTTCCTGGCCGGTGAGTTCGAGCAGGATGTCGATCTGTCCGGTGTCGGCCAGCAGGCGCATCCACCGGGCCAGCCGTGCGAGCCCCCGGTGTCCCTCCAGTAGGCCAACCAGGGCTTGCCTGACGGCGTCGGTGGTCTTCGCGGGCAGGTCTTCGGCTGCTTGGGCAGCCAGGGTGCGGATTGCGTCGTGGAGTTGACAGTGGCCGTCGGCGAAGGCCTGCGTTAGGCCGCGGCCGGCGAGTTCACGCACGGCCCGGGTCGCGGCTGGTCCTGTGCTCCCGGCGGCCGCGGCCAGCTGCTGGAGCTCAGCGGCGGTCATGGGGACCTCGGCGATCGACAGCAGCCCGGCGGTGGTGCGTGCCGGTGCGGAAAGCTGCTCGAAGATCTGTGCCAGGATGACTTCCTGGGTGGTGGGGGTGAGATGGGTCTGTGCCTGAACGGCGTCGCAGAAGGCGGCCCCGTCGCCCGCGTGCACGGTGCGGGCCAGGTGCGCGGAGTTGAGCACGTACAGGGGCAGGCCGGCCGTCAAGGCCAGGATGCGCTGGGCGGTGGGGTAGTCCAGGGTGCAGCCTTCGGTGGCGAAGACGGCGGCCACGGTGTCGGTGTCCCAGCCGGGCAGGGACTCGGCGGAGATCCCCAGATGCGCGGCAAGCGGGTTCTGCTCCGGGTGGGGGTGGCCCAGCAGCGTGATCTTGGCCGTCGGCAGCGCCTGGACAAGTAGCCGTACGTCGTCGGATGGGAGGTCGTGCACGTTGTCGATGACGACCGCGATGGCTGTGCCATCGTGGGCCAGTCGGCCGTGCACGGCCCGCAGGACGTCGATGCCGGCCCCGCTCGGCAGGCTGACGACCTCGGACCCGCTCAGGTGCCGGGCAGCAACCTCCCGGGCCAGCGCTCCGGGCACCACCGCGGGCGGCATCTTCCCGGCATCGAAGTAGGTGACCGGGAGCGGGCACCGGGCGGCGGCGTGTGCCGCCCAGGTCGTCTTGCCTGCCCCGGAGAAGCCCGTCACCAGCCGCACACGCCGCTCGCCCGTCAGCTCCGGTTCGCTGCCATGCGGCCAGTAGACGTCGGGAACCTGGGGAAAGGCCTGCAGCTCCTCGACGAACTGCTCGTACAGGCCGGGCAGTTCACTGGCATGAAAGGCTCGCCCATGGGCTCCGGCACTCGCGTACTGCACGCGAGCAGTCAGCTTCCCTACCAGCGTCTGCGCTCCCAGGGACCCGAACGGGACCTGGGCGGCCTGCTCGGTGCACCACTGCCGGAGGCCGGTGAGATCCGCAGCAGCGGGCGGCAGCCACGCCTCCTCCGGATCGGGATGACCCGGCCACAGCAGCGACACATCCGCTGGCCAGCCCGGCTGCTGGGTCCGTTGCAGCAGATCCGGACCCGGGGCGGTGTTGCTGATCACGATCAGCTTCGGTGCGCCCAGGCGCCGCCCTGCCGTGTGCTCGGCACGCAGATCGGCGAACTGCGCGACCGATCCCTCGATGTCACCCCACGTCAGGTTGCCCTGCCGGGTTTTGACCTGCAGGTAGAGGTACCGATCCGGGAGCACGACCTCCACGTCCTCGTCCAACTCCATCACCAGCGTCTGCGCACCGGCCTCACGCAGCCGCAGCAGGCAGCCCACGGCGTACAGGTTCTGGTAGGTGAATCCGCGGTGCAGGGACGTGATACGCCGAAGTTGCGCCGGATTGAGTGGGGCAGCCGGCTGCGGCGCGCTGTCCTGGGCAGTGCCGCTGGCCGGTGGCGGTTCCTGGTCGTGCACCCCGCCAGGGTAACGGTCCCGGCCGAGGTAACGGCTGCGTCGGCCGCAGTGCGGGAGGACCCGGCAGGGGCCCGCCCCGCGTCGCGAGGCCTCGACCCGGCCCACAGAGATGTCTCCGTGATCTCCCGCACCGTGCGGTTCAGTGCAGGGGCCCAAGGGGCCGGGATCCGGGGAAGACCCGCAGACTGGAACAGCACGCCTTCCCGGGTCTGGAAGGTGAACCTTCCAGGCCGCTCTAGTGGTGACGCATCCCCGTCTGCCGAGATGGCCGTGGGCTTGGCCGACGAAGGCGTTGAGAGAGGTCGAGCCTGTTCGGGAATTTTGATCATGCCGTTCCGATCGCGGTGCCGCCGCGCATCGCACCCGGGGCCTGCTGCGGGTGCGCCCCCACGCCGCAGCAAGCGCTGACACAGCACGTGGACCGCCCTCCCTGTCACCCGGCCCCGACCCGCGAAGAGGCCACGTGCCGGCGTATCCGGGGCGGGCAAGGGCCCCTGACGTTGGCCCTGTTGACGCATGAAATGCCTGATGAGGCCGTGTTGTCAGTGGCGCATGGTAGATGTGAAGACAGGGAGAATTTGTGTGGTTTCCCCGTTAGTTGATCAAAGCCGAGTGAAGAGGCAGGGCATGGTCGAGACGGAACTTCCCGAGCGGGGGGTGGTGTTCTGGCCGGTCGGCACGGGCGACTCCACCACGATCGTGCTCGGCGGCGACCTGGTCCTCCAGGTCGATCTGCGGGACATGAAGGCCGCCGACGAGAAGGGGGCGGTGGTCGCGGCAGTCATCGACCGGCTGGCGGATACCCTGCCGTGCCCCGACTGGCTGGACGGGGAGACCCCCTACCTCGCGGTGTTCGCCCTGACCCACGCCGACCTGGACCACTGCTGCGGGTTCGGTGACCTGCTGGACAGCGGCATCCTGATCGGGGAGATCTGGGCAACCCCCCGGCTGTGGCGGGAGATCTCCGAGGACAAGACCATGTGCCAGGACGCCCAACTCTTCCAGGACGAGGTCGAGCGCCGCGTCGCCGCCACCTTGGAGGCCCTCGAGAGCGGTGAGGAGCCCGCCAGCGGCGACCGGGTACGGATCATCGGTTACGACGACGACCGCGACCAGCACTCCTACAGCGAGCTGCCCGACGAGTACTTCACCTTCCCCGGCAAGACGATCACGATGATTGACGGCAACGACCTGTCGGAGACGTTCGAGGCGTTCGTCCACGCCCCGTTCAAAGGCGACTGCGCCGGCGAGCGCAACGAGACCTCCCTCGCCCTGCAGATCCGCATGCACACCGGTGACGGCACGACGGGCCGGCTCCTCCTCCTCGGCGACCTCGCCTACCCCACGATCAAGAAGATCTTCGAAAACAGTGAGTACTTCGGCAACACCGGCCGGGTGGAGTGGGACCTGCTGCTCTCCCCGCACCACTGCTCCAAGAAGGTCATGTATGCGCCGGGGGAGGACGGCGAGGAGGAGCGCAAGCAGGACATCCTCGACCAGTTCGAGGCCTACGCCAGCCCGGACGCGCGGGTGATCGCCAGTTCGCGGCCCTTCCGGGACCAGGACGAGAAGGGGCACAACCCTCCCCATCTGCTGGCCCGTGACGCCTACGAGGAGATCACCGTGCTGCCGGTGCTGTGCACGGGGGAGTACCCCACCCAGGACGAGCCCCGGCCGGTGGTGTTCGCCCTGGAGCCCTTCCTCGGGTTCGAACTCGTCGACGTCGCCGAGCTGGAGCACAAGTCCCTGGTGATGAAGGCCGCGGGCGGTGGCCGCCGGATGCTGGCCGCGCTGGGCACTACCCGCTTCCCGGCTGCCGCCTTCACTGCCACCGCGGCGCTTCCCTCCCCGCGGGCGGCCGCCGCCGCGCGCAGCGCCGTCGAGCAGGCCCGCGGAGACAAGGCCGCACCCGCCACGCCCCTGGGATTCGGTGACGCGTGAGCGACCGCACCACTACGGCCGTCACGGCTGGCCAGCAACTTGCCCTCGACCAGCTCCGGCAGGTCACCGGCTCAGCCCGCGGCGGCCTCTTCCTCGCCCATGTGGACACGGCACCCGCCAAGGCCCCCACGGGCTTCGTGGAGGCGCGCATCAGCGTGGGCTGCGCCGGGCTGCCCTGCGCCGAGGACGGGGTGCGGCTGCGCAGCGAGGAGCCCGTCACGCTCTACATCCCGCCGGACTTTCCCTTCGAGGTCCCGCTGGTGTACACCCGGCACAGCCGCTTCGCCGGGGCCCCGCACGTCGTCTGGGCCCATTTCCCCTGCCTGTACCGCTCCACGGCGACCGAGTGGGACCCGCACGATGGCATGTACGGGCTCATCACCCGCCTGCTGGACTGGTTCAGGGCCGCCGCGGCCGGAGAACTGGACGCCCCCGGCGAGCCCCTGCACCCACCCCACGCGGTGGGCGACTACGCGGACGGTCTGCTCGTCGTCCGCCGCGACGCGCCCACCGCCGAGGACGACGAGCCGTGGCTGGGCGCGGCCCTCCTGCACCGCATCAGTGATGAGCGCAGTGACGTGGTCGGCTGGCTCCCCTTCGGCCCACCGTGGCCGCAGACCCTCGCCGATGCCCGCGCCGCAGCCCAACTCCCCAACGACGCCGAGGTGTTCCTCGCCCCGGCCGTGATCACCGCAGACCACCTGACCTTCGAATACCCCGACACCGCCCGGGCGCTCATCACCGCCCTCGCCCGCGGCCGGATCACCGCACGCATGGTCCTTGGTCTCGTCGGCGTGACAGCCGACCACAACCGCCGCCTGCGCACTACCGCCGAGCAGACCGGACCGGACGACAAGCCGCACCCGGCCGCCCCGGTCCACCTGCTGCTGGGCACCCCCTCCCGGGGGACCAGCGGCCACGGCCTCCGCCGGACCCACCTGGTGGCCTGGCACCTGCCCGACTTCGCCGACAAACTCACCCGCCTCGCCGTCACCGCCTACATCGACCGCCAACTGCCCGAACTCGGCGACGAGATCATGCAGATCGGCGAGGAATGGCTCGACACCCTGACCATCCGGTGGATCGGCCTGTACGAGGCCCGCCCCGAGGTCACCGTCCGCCGCGACCACCACACCCCGGCGGCCTGGCTGCACGGCAAACGCATCCTGGTCCTGGGCGCCGGCGCACTCGGCGCGCCCGCCGCCGACATCTGCGCCCGTGCCGGGGCCGCCCACATCACCGTCGTCGACCAGTCACTCGTGCACCCCGGCATCCACGCCCGCCAGCCCTACGCCGACGCCGACATCGGCCATCCCAAGGCCGACGTCCTGGCCGCCCGCCTCAATGAGATCGACCCGCATGCCACCCGCATCGAGCCCGTCGTCGCCGACATCACCCGCCGTTTTTCCGCCCTTGACGTGCACTCCTTCGACCTGATCCTGGACTGCACCGCCAACCGTGTCGTGCGGGCCTACCTCGAACGCGCCCGCCGCACCGACCCGACCGTATGGCCGCACCTGGCCACCGTGATGATCGGCCACCAGGCCACCCGCGGCATCGCCGCGCTCTCACCCCGCTCGGCCAGCGGCGGAGGCACCGACGTGCTGCGCCGTACCGCTCTGACCGCCCGCACGGATCCCACCCGGGCCCTGGTCGACATGGTCGAGGACTTCTTCCCTACCGAGCCCCGCACCGAGCTCTTCCAGCCCGAACCCGGCTGCTCGGACGCTACCTTCACCGGCTCGGCCGCCGACGTCGCCGCCTTGGCCGGACAGCTCATGACCGGCATCCTGCACGCCGTCAGCGCCCCTGACGACCGGCACACCATGGCGGCGCTCACCGTCCGCACCCCGAGCGGCCCCACCGACCCCCAGCCTGCCGGGCCGCGCTGGCTGACATGGCGCAACGACACGATCGTCACCGACGAGGCCACCGGCTACGACGTCCGCATCGCCCCCGCCGCCTTCGCCGAGATGCGGGCCGAAGCCCGCCGTGGCGCCCGCGTCCGCGGCCCCCGCGTCGAGACCGGCGGCATGCTGCTGGGCGCCATCGACGACTCCACCGGCATCATCTACGTCGACGAGGCCACCGGCCCGCCCCCGGACTCCCTGCTGAGCGAGGCTTACTTCCAGCACGGCCTGGACGGCGTCACCCGCCACCTCGCCGCCCGCCGCACCGCGACCGGCAACACCAGCCGCTTTCTCGGCCTGTGGCACACCCACCCCCACACCCCGGCACAGCCCAGCGCCACCGACCGCACCGCCATGGAACTGCTGACCCTGCCCTTGGACGACGCCCCCGCCCGCGCCCTCGTCCTCATCGCCGGCGGACCGCAACCCGTTTGGGACAAATGGCTCGCCACCGGCGACGGACCAGACCTCTACGCCCGCCTCGCCACCCGCACCACCGCAGCCACCACCCCACCAGCAGAGACGCTGCCACCCGGCCGCCCTCACTCGGCCCTCTGGTGGCCCGGCGGCTACGCCACCCGCCCCACCACCGCCGATAGCACCGTGCCCGCCCCTCGCCGATCGGACGACTCCCGCCCATGACCCGAACCCTCGGTCTTGCCCTGTCCGGCGGAGGCTCCCGCGCGGCCGCCTTCCACCTCGGCTGCCTGCGTGCCCTGCACGACCGCGATCTCCTCGACCGCATCCGCGTCGTCTCTGGCATCTCCGGCGGATCCCTGCTCGCCGCCCTATGGGCCTATGGCCCGCCCGACTTCGCCGACTTCGACGCCCGCACCACCGACCTGCTGCGCTCCGGCCTGCAACTCGACATCGCACGCCAGGCGTTCAAGCCCTCCGCGGCCGCCCGCAACCTCACCGCGGCCGCCCGCGCAGGCGCTCGCCAATTGTTCACCCGCACCACCGACGTCAGCGTCGCCCGTCTCGCCAACCGTACCGACGCCCTGGCCGCCGTCCTGGCCCGTAAGGCCTTCGCCACTACCACCATGGCCGACGTCACCCACCCCGGCCTGGACGTCGTCCTGACCGCCACCGACCTGGCCACCACCAACGCCGTCCGCTTCGGCAGCGCCCGCAGCGGCTGTTCCCGCTACGGCACTATCACCGAACCCGTCCACGTCGCCACCGCCGTGGCCGCTTCCGCCGCCTACCCCGCCTTCCTGCCGGCTCTGGAGCGCACCTTCACCTTCCAGCGCCCCGGCGGACACCACGAACAGCACACTGTGCTGCTCACCGACGGCGGCGTCTACGACAACCTCGGCCTGTCCGTCCTGGAACCTGGACGCTCACCGCGCCACACCCAGCACGTCTACGACGTGCCCTTCGTCATCGCGTGCGACGCGGGACTGGGCGAACTCGCCCTGAAAACACCGCACTTCATGGCAGGCCGCCTAAACCGCTCCTTCGCCACCGTCCACCGCAAAGCCCAGGACTCCGCCCGCTCCCGCCTGCACGAATGGGCCGCCAGCGGACGCATCGACGGCTTCGCGCTGGCCTACCTCGGCATGAAGGACGACCGTCTGCCAGCGCCGCCCGCCGACCTCGTCCCGCGCAGCGCGGTGGCTACCTACCCGACCAACTTCCGTGCCATGAACGGCACCCACTTCGACGCCATCACCACCCGCGGCGAACAACTCATGCGCACCGTCCTGCCGATGTACCTGCGCTCTTCCCAGCACTGACATACAACAGCCAGCGCAGTCCTGCGATGCGCACCACCAGGACACCCGCCGCCGTAGCGCGGCGAGGCGAGAGGCGAGAAGCCACGCCCTCAGATCCCCGGGTCGTACAGGTTGCGACGGCAGCTCTCTTGGGCCAGTCCGGGCAGGCCATGCCGAGACCACCAGTGGAGGTGCCCGTCGGAGAACTGCGGCTGGGTGAGGTCCGCCCCGGTCAGCACGATCGGCAGGACGGGATGAACGAACCCTTGATGGTCGTTGAGTGTGATCGGGGGATGCGTGCACAGTCTCTGCAGAGCGTCCCGCTCGCTGGGCTCAAGGTGATCGCGCAGCACGGCGGCCAGGAGGTAGCACTCCACCCGCTGCTCCCGAAGGCGGGTCTGGATGGTGGTCAGCACGTCGAGGTCGTCCTGGTTGATGAGATCGCCCGGCTGGGCACTCAGCCCACCCTTGACCTCGCCGACCACCACCACTGGCTGTGGCCCGTCGTCCAGCACCACCACGAGGTCCACCTCACGCGGCCCACCCGGGAACTGGAAGCTGACGCCCATCTGGCACGTCATCGTGGTGCCGCTGGCAGCGGGCTGCAAGCCGATAGGAAAGAGCTGCTGGTGGTAGCAGGCAAGAACAGTCGCGGCCGCCATCACTGGCCGGGTCTCGGCCATCAGGTTTCGCGTTATGCCGTCTGCGAGTCGGAACTGCCAGTCAAAGCGCCGCGGTGATGCGCCCAGGAGATAGCCGAGCGGAAATTGGCGCCCGCAGTGCGAGCAGGCCATGTCCGCTTCCAGCCGAGGCGCGGGCACCGTGGTGAACCCGCCGCATTCGGGACAGTGCAGCTGGGCGACCGGTTCCAGAAGGCCACGCTGCTGCAGGGCCAGGACCACCTTCGTGGCGTAGCTCGCGCGACCGTTCGGCGTGCTCACGGGCCCGGGCCAGTACCCCCGGTGCTTGTTGGCGAGCCCTACGAGATGGTTGTGGACCAGGCCGTCGGCACTCTTGGACGCCGTGTGGAGCACCTGCCAGACAGCTGGCTCGCATCCGGCCGCGCTGCTGATGCCGCCCAGACGCTCGGCCAGCCCCGTCACCTTGCGCCCGTTGACCTCCTGGCGCGGCTGCCAGGCAGTATCGCGGAAGAGGCCCTCGAGGATGTCGGCGTTGTCCAGCAGGCGCAGGCGCACCTCGTCGGTGCCGCTGTCGGCCAGGACACCGCAGACCCTGCCACCGCGGGCAGGCCGGTGAAACGGCTCCGGAAGATTCGCGGGCTGTGTGTCGAGCAGAGTGCTCAGCGAACGCAGGTTGGGCACCAGGGGCGTCCAGTCGGGATGAGCGGCACGTACATCGGTGAAGGTGACGTGAGCCGCCACGATTCCGGCGTAGTGCCGGTCCGGCCGCCAGCGAGTCGGCCCCACCTGGGGCATCGGCAAGGCCAGAGTCCTCTGCTGCGGCGCAAGGGACACCGAGAATTCCTTAACCGAGGCGGTCAGGAACGGATGGCGTCCACGCCGGGGCAGAGCGTGCGTCACCGAACTGCCGGGCAGTGCGGTGATACCCAAGTCATGCAGCAGGGCGGCGAGATCCTCAGGGACGTGCTGATGCCGGGTGATCAGGTTGATCGTCGGTCCCAGGTCGTGACCGTCCCCCCGCACCGAACGGCCCAGTACGTCCTCGCGCAAGGCGGCGCGGAGCCATTTCTCGGCCACGGTGCGAACCCGGCCGGAGTGCGTCGTCGGCCAGGGCAGAACGTGGTGACCGGCAGCCCGGGTGGTCCACAAAAGCATGAGATCGGCGGCATCCGCCGCATCCACCAGGACGATCATGCTCGTGCAATCATCCGAGCTGTACTCCATGTCGAGGCGGGTCAGACCGATCGGGGTGATCAGACCATCGAAGGCAGGCACGGGCGCATCGACACCGATCGTGCAACTCTCGGCAACGCGAGCGAAGCGGGATCGTAGGTCGGCTGCGGCAGGGTAGTCGCCGTAGTGGCCGAACCACACTTCGAACAACGGGCCCAGTGGATCTGCCGTGTTCCACTCGGGCAGCACGAACGTGTGTTGGGGAGCGGGGTCATCCAGCAGCCACTCCACGCCCAGCACTCCCGGAGCCGCCAGCGGTTTGTGACTGCCGAAGGGGGTGCCGTGATCGGGCTTCCACCGGTAGCCCACTTGATCCGCGACCTCACGCGCTGCTGAATCGCCCGCCACCGGATAGAAGACGTCGACCGCAAGCGCCTCGGCCGCGCGAAGAAGGTCCGGGGCATCGGGAGCCAGCCACGGGAAGTACTTCCCGCCCCAGACACAGGTGCAGGCCTGCACCGCGCTGGAGAGGGCCTCGGCGTCGGGCTGGAGAACCATGCCGACCCGCACCGGCCGGACGCAGATCGTTCCACTGGTGTGCCCGCTCTGAGCCATCTTGTGCGTCCTCGTCCGTCCCGCCCAATCAGCGACAGGCTAGCGCCCAGGGGCCGGGGGACTGTCTGTGCCGGGCGATGCCCGGACCTGGCGCCGTCAACCTGGCTGCGGGCCACGACCATGGGCAACGTCGGCAACCCGATTCCACGTGGCCGGGAGGCGGCCAGGCGGCAGCCACCGTAGAGTGGGCTCCCAACCATGCCGCTGAGACTGATGGTTGGGCAGGGACGCAGGCGCAGGCAGTGGGGGAACGGGTGCAGCAGCACATTGTCGGAGTGCACGGCATCAAGCAGGGCCGTACGTCGCAGCGCGAGCTGATCAAAGACTGGAACAAGGCCCTCAACCGCGGCATCACCGCCCTGCACGGGAAGGACGCAGTGCGCACCGACCCCCGGTTGACGCCCACGCTGGAGATCCCGCACTGGTCCTCGCTCCTGGCGCGGGGCGCGGACCGGTTGGGCCCGTCGGACTTCTTCCCGGACGACTCCACTGCCTTCACCGACGACGAGGAAGCCTTCATCGTCGAGGCACTGGACGACCTTCTGACCCCGCAGGAGCTGGCTCTGGCCGAGGAGTTGGATCCGACGACGCTCGGGCCGCCGAAGCTGTGGCCGGTCAGCGTCACCCGCCGTGCCATGGTCTACGACCGCCGCACCCCAGAGGGGTTCGTCAGCAAGCTCATCATCTGCCTGCGCGAGGTCCGCTTCTACCTGCAGCACCCCAACCTCGCCTCCAAAGTCCACGATCACGTCCTCAAAGCCTTCAGCGATGACACCGCCACCGTCGTCATCGGCCACTCGCTGGGCAGCGTGATCGCCTACGACCTCATCCGGCAGGAGAAGATCGCTGCTCCCGGCACCGCCGGAACCGCCGTGGACACCTTCGTCACCTGCGGCTCCCCCCTGGGCATCCCCGCGGTGCGGCGCGCCATGAACATCCCGGAGCCGGAGCTGCTGGCCATGCCGGCGCACATCACGTGGCTCAACGTGTATGACCCGGACGATGTCGTCACCGGCGCCGCCGGGCTGGCCCTGGGCGCCCGCAACGTCACCGACGTCGAAGTCGACAACGGCAACATCGATCCCCACGCCGCCCAGGCGTACCTGCGCACCCTCCCGGTCGCGCGGGCGGCCACCCGTAGCTGGTCATGACCGAAGAACACGTCCCGTCCACGTTTCATCGGCGCCTGGTCGTCATTGCTGTCAGCGACTACGACAACGGCACCCCGGCCGAGCGGGAGGCCTTCCGCGCCGGCATCAGTGCCCAGGTATCGGTCGTGGAAGACTGGTGGGCGGGCGCACGCCTGGAAGCCGAACGGCGCTTCACTCCTGCAGCCCCGCCTAAGCCGCTGCTCAGCGTGCACGATCTGCGGTGCTTCCTGATCGACCAGGACCTGGCCGACGCCGACGACGACGAAGCGCTGGTCGTCTACATCACCGGCCACGGTCTCGCCCCCCGCGGACGGCAGCATTTTCTGCAGCTGCCCGACACGGATGAGAACCGCCCCCTGGGCACTGCGTTCCCCACGGCCGAACTCATCGCCACCGCCCTCGACTCCCGCGCGGGGCACGTCCTGGTGATGGTCGACTCCTGCTTCTCCGGCCGCCTGACGGACGAACTCCAAGACAAACTCAAAGCATTGGATGAGGACCGCCGAGCTTTGGGATCCCTGGTCGTGCTGACCGCCGGCAACGAAGATGCCAGACCGCGACTTCAGGCCTTCACCTCACTGCTGGCCGCGGTCCGCGCGCACTGCGAAGACCAGACCAACGGATACGCGCGCTCCCATCTGAGCTGGGAAGACTTCCATGCGATCCGCGCCGCAGTCTGGGACCGCACCTCCATGGCGGACATCCACCGCATCTGGCCCCCGGGCGACAGCGTCAGCCTCCAACTCGCCGCTCGCGCGCTGAGTCCCTGCCTGCCCAACCCCGGCTACACCGACACCACCCTCCTCGAGGACGCCCGCAGCCAGGTCGGCTGGAATCGCGCAGACCTGGACGAGTACTGGATCTCCCGCGCCACCGGCCAGATGTCTGGCAGCACCCTCGGCTGGTACTTCACCGGGCGAACCGCTCTGATCACCCGAATGATCGACTTCCTCGACGGTGACGACGGCGTCCTCATCGTGACCGGGCCCGCCGGCTCCGGGAAGAGCGCCCTGCTGGCCCGCCTCGTCACGCTCAGCGATCCCCGATTCCGGGCCGACGACGCCTACCGCTCCTTCCTCGACGCAATCCCCGAACACCTACAAGTCCCCGAAGGCGCTGTTGACGCAGCAGTTCTGGCACGCAACACCGACCCGCACGAACTGTCCGCCGCGCTCTACGAGGCCCTCACCGGACGCCCGACACCGGCCGGTCATGATCCGATTGAGGAACTGCGCGCCTATGTCCGCGCCTTCATGATGCGCAACGGCACACCTCTCACCGTAGTGATCGACGGGATCGACGAAGCCCGCAACCCGCGCCGCATCATCACCGACGTCCTGCGCCCGCTGGCCACCCTGCGCGCCGACGGCCAGCCCCTCATCCGACTCCTCCTCGGCATCCGCAGCCCCGCCACCGCCGGCCCCGACTCCTCCAGTGCCGACCCTGCCGGTCCGACCGGCAGTGATCTCTTGGCCCTGCTGCAGCGGGCAACCGACGCCGGCCCGGCAGTGCGTACCGACGCCCTCACTGCACAGGACGACATCGCCGCCTACACCGCATCCCTGCTGCACGCCGACCCCCAGGCGGGCTCGCGCCTGCTCGACCGCGACGACGACCGCATCAGCCGTGTCGCCACAGCGGTGGCCGAAGAGGTGGCCCCGTCCTTCCTCGACGCCCGGCTCGCCGCCCAACAACTGCACGCCCGTACCCTCCTGCCTCAGCCCACTGACCTGGCCTGGCGCCGCCAGCTGAGACAAGGAACGCACGAACTGCTCCGCCAAGACCTCGCCGATGTGGCCCTGCACGGCGACGCAACCCCCGAAGAACTCCTGGCCGTCCTGCGCGCCACCGCCTTCGCCCAGGGGGCGGGCCTGCCGTGGGCCGACATCTGGCCGGCCGCGGTGAACGCCCTGCATCCCACCTGCGACGACGCGGCAGCCGCCATCCGCCAAGTGGTACGTGACAGCCGACTGACCGGATACCTGACAACCGCCCAGGAAGACGGCAGAACCGTCTACCGCCCCATCCACGAACGCGTCAGCGAGACACTGCGCACCGCACCCCAAACACTCCTGGCCCCCACCGACACACCCACCGAGGGCGGTACCGGGACAGCCGACACCACACCCACTCACCGGCAGCTCACCCAGGCCTTCGCCCGGCTGCTTCCAAGGGCGCCCGAGCACCCCCCGCACCCCTACCTGCGACGGCACCTGATCACCCACGCCGCACTGGGAAACGCAGTCGACGACGACCACATCCCGGCCCACTTCCTGCCCTGGGCGACCCGTGACAACGTGCGTGGTTCCCTTGGCCTGCCCATCACCGCCACCGATCGCATCCGGCACCTGGCCGCGTGGGCCCGCATCGAGCCCTTCGTCGGCGACGCACCCCCCGCCTCCCGAGCCGACAGCCTGGCCCTCGCCCAGCACACCGGCAGCACACAAGCACACACCCCGACGCGGCACCCACAACTACGCCCGCATTTCAACCACCTTCATCTGCCCACCAACATCCTGGCAGGCACTCCCGCCAACCCCTACGCACTGGCCACCTTCCGCACCACCGACGACTCCGTGGTGCTGGCAGCCGCGGACGAGCGGGGCAACCTCACACTGTGGGACCCCCTCTCCGGCAGCCCCTTCGGCACCGCCCTGGAAGGGCTGGGGCCCCATACCCGCGCGCTCACCGTGCTGGATGACCGCTCCGGGGAGCCCTCCCTCATCGTCGGAAGTGACCATGGTCTGTGGCGATGCGACCCTCAGACCGGCGAGGCGGCCCCCCTGCTTGCAGGGCGCATTCGTGCCGTCGCCACTGTCAGCGAGGGTGCACGTCGGCGGGGCCGCCGTGGCACATACGAATGGCCGCTCCTTGCCGTCGCCACCACCGAGGACCTCCTCTTGGTGGACCCCCTCACCGGCCACATCCAGACACGACGGCCCCTGCACAGCATCGGCCGCCTCCAAAGGGAGCAGGATGTCGGCTGGAGGTACCGCGGACCCCTCGTCCACGCACTCGCCGTCATCCCCGTGCCAGGGGCCAGTCCACTGCTCGCCATTGCCCAGGACGGCAGTTATGTCCCCATCGTGAATGCCCTGACGTTCGACGACGCCGGGGAACTGCCGGGCACGGGCAGGGGCGCCTCCGCCGTCGTCGGCTTCGCCACACGTGACCGCGAACCACGGCTGATCGTTGCGTCCCGCTCCGCGAAATCCGTGCGCATCTGGAACCCGCTGACTCGAGCCCAGCACCCACACCAGCCGATCCGGCAGCCCGTGGCATCCCTGGCCCTGCACCCCGGCCCCTACGGCGATCCCCTGCTGGTTACCGGCAGCAGCGTGGACGGCGCCCTCCACGTCTTCGATACCGACACCGGTGTACTCGTCCGCCAACTTCCCACCGAGCACACCAAGATGATCCGCGGCCTGACGGTCTTCACCGGCCCGCAAGCCCAGCCTCTCCTGGCCTCCGCATCGTTCGACCGCACCATTCGCCTGTGGAATCTTCAGGCGCCGGCCGCCGACGGCGATACCGATCATCCCTCGGCAGACCATGTCGCCCTCCTGCCGCACCCGTCCGGGCCACCCAGTCTCATCAGCGGTGGCCGTGCCGGTGAGATCACCGTGCGCTCCGTACAGACCGGCCGGGCAACACATGTGCTGACCGCGCCCGACGACCGCCCCTACAAAGACGTCACCGCACTGACCGCTCTCGAACCCACGCGGGACGCCGCCGAACGCATCGCCATCGGGTACGCGGATGGAAGCGTCGAACTCACCACGGAAGCAGGCTCACGGCGCGTCCTGCTTCCCTCGCGCTACTCCAGCAGCAGGGTCCGGGCGCTGGCCCGCTTGCCCCACCCGGAAACCGGGCAGCCCGTCCTTGCCGCCGCCATCAGCGACTCCCGTGTCGAGTACCTGCCCATTGACGACGGCACCCCCCACCTGCCGATGCTGCGTGCTGAGGCGACCGTGCGGGCGCTCGCCGTGCTGCCCGACACCGGATCACCGGTGCTGGCCATTGCCACCACCCGTGCCGTGCGCCTGCTGCACCCCGGCCACGCTCCGCACATGGGTCTTCCTCAGCGCATCGGGGCCGTGCGCAGCCTGACCGTCGCCGACGGCCGCCTCCTGGCCACCGGTGGATCGGACGGTGTGATCCGGCTGTGGGACCCGTTCGCCCCGCGTTCAGAAACCCATGTGCCGCTGACCGGGCACCAAGGCCCCGTCACCGCCCTTGCTGCCCTGCCTCATCCGAATGCCGACCGTGACCTGCTCGTCAGCGCCTGCTCGGACGACACGAGCATCCGTGTGTGGGACTACCAGACGGGCCAGGAGGTTCTCCGCCTGGTCACCGGCGCACCCATCACCTCGCTCGCCGTGCTCCCCACCGGCTCCGTCAACCGCGGCACCGCCCCTGCGGTCATCGTCGGCAGTCCCACGGGGACGGCCGCTGTCACCGTGCACCTCCAATCCCCAAGCGGCGGCACCACGCTCGAGGACGCCTGAACTGCCCAACCCCGTGGTGCCGACAAGGAGGGCCGTAAGGCGCGACGACTCATCCAGTGCTGTCACAAGCCTCGCCCCTTGGCAGCCCACCGCAGCGTCCGCCTCGCAGGGGAGTAACCGCCCCCCTTACACGATCGCCGCTGCCGCAGCGAACGGTGCGAATCAGCCCCCTCGGCCCTCGTCGCGGGAGTAGCCTCGTTACTGGTCGAGCACATCGGCCCAAGCCGGGGCTGGCCCATGAACAGCCCCACACCGGCAAAGGTGCCCGGGCTTCGTGCACGGCATAGCCGCATCAACTGCGCGCACCACCAGAGCTGTTCAGAGCGATCAGCAGATCCGCATGCGCCCGCCGTCCGCGCACCCGGATCATGGGCCCGGAGCGCAGAACTCGAGGCCATGCCATGAGCAAGGATCACGCCCGCAAGCGCCGGGCCCGGCGTACCGCGCAGCACACCGGATCGTCCTATACCTCCGCCAACGCCGGAACCCTGCACACTCATCCCGCCCCCACACTGGTGCCTGTCAGCGGCGCACCGTTCGGTGTGGCCCACACCGCCGACATGGCGGCCGCCTCCGTGGCCATCGGCGCCGGGCTGGCTGAACCGCCCCGGGTTCGGTAGAGATCTCAGATTGTGGTTGTGACCTGGGGTTTCGTGGATTCCATGTAGTGGTTGG
>NZ_JAPWHT010000959.1:0-918 GCF_027270795.1 Streptomyces sp. ActVer | reverse complement strand
AGCCCGTCGAACTGCCCGTGTTCGCGCTGGTCACGGTCGCCTGCACGCTCGTGGGCTTCGCGGTGGCGCCCGCGCTCGGCGTCGAACCGGCCTGGGCGGCGCTGGCCGGGGCGCTCGTCCTGGCCTGCCGGGCGCTGGTCCGCGGGCACACCACACCGCTCGCCGTCGTTCGCGCCACCTCGCCGGCCTTCCTCGCCTTCGTCCTGGCGCTCGGGATCGTGGTGCGTGCCGTGATCGACAACGGCCTCGCGGACGTGCTCGGCCACCTGGTACCCGACTCGTCGAGCCTGTTGGCGCTGCTCGGCATCGCGGCCCTCGCCGCCGTCCTCGCGAACCTCATCAACAACCTGCCCGCCGTCCTGGTGCTGCTGCCCCTGGCGGCCGTGGCGGGCCCCGGGCCGGTCCTCGCCGTACTGCTCGGGGTGAACATCGGCCCCAACCTCACCTACGCCGGGTCGCTGGCCACGCTGTTGTGGCGGCGCATCGTGCATCAGCACGAACACGACGTCGATCTCGGCGAGTTCACGCGCCTCGGTCTGCTCACCGTGCCCGCCACCCTGATCCCGGCCGTGGTGGCCCTCTGGCTCTCGCTGCGCGTGTTCGGAGCCTGAGGCGCACGCCCCGGCCCGCCTCGACCGGCTCGGCCGTCGCACCCCGGCCAGGTCGTGCGCGGAGCATTGACGCTGTGACATGGCCATGCAATGCTCCGTTTTGGGAGCGCTCCCACTGTCCTGTCGTCCCCGTGAGACGGCATCCGTGCACCCAGTCCAGGCACCGGGAGGCGCTCCATGCTCACGTTCCCGCACGTGCACCGCCGCCCCACAGGACGCCGTACGAGAAAACGCACGACGGCAGCTCTGCTGACGGCGGTCCTGCTCTCCGGCGGCACGGCCCTCGCCCCCGGCGCGACCGGGCTGT
>NZ_JAPWHT010000958.1:0-926 GCF_027270795.1 Streptomyces sp. ActVer | reverse complement strand
GGTGCGGGTGCGGGTGTCGGTGACGTCTGCGCGGCCCGGGCGTCCTGCGGCGGGCCGGGAAGAGCCTTGGTCACGAGCGGTCCTTACGAGCCGTCGGCGCACCGGGCAACCGGGAAGTCATCGGTCGGGTGTCGATGTCGGCGCTGCACTTCCGAGGGACAGGAGCTTCCGAGGGACAGGAATGGAGACCAGAGCATGACACGGACCTCGATCCCCATGCGATGGAAGCACGTGTTCCGCAGTTCAGGGGCGGTGGAGGAGCCGGGATCCGAACTCGTTCCGGGCAGGGGCCGACCGCCGGGACGTCTCTGGCCGCGCTCGTAGTCGGCGGCACCCCGCAGTTCGACCCGCGCTCCCTGCCCTACGAACGCTTCCCCGCTCTGGTCGAGGAGGCCAGGACCCACCCTCGGCGTCCGCTCCCCGCGGACCTGGCAGATCACGGCCGAGCGCCTCACGGGGTCCCTCACCATCCAGGTCGGTGTGACGGGCGCCGAAGGCACGGCCACGCTGGAGGCGGACGGGCGGGGGAACGCGGTGCGGCGTACGCCGGTGGGCTGGGCCGCTCCCACCCCGCGATCTCGCGTGGCGCCCGGGCGGCACCACACGGCGCCTGATGGTGCCATTTGGTGCCGCGTGGCGCCATGCTCTGGCTCTCGGGGTGCTTGAGCGTGCCTGGTGCCACAATCGCTCAGCCGGGTGCCGGTATGTTTCTGCAGGTCGGAGCGTTCTCTTCGACTGGCGATCGTGGGATGTCACCTCATGGCTTGCATGTGGCGCCACTTTGGTGCCATCATGGCGTCATGGACCTCACTCCGTATGTCGACAGCCTCCGCCGCGAACTCGCGGTGGCCGCCGAAGCCGGCGGCGACGAAGCCCGCGAGCTGGCGGAGAGGCTGACGGCTCCCCTGGAGTCGGCGACCCGGCTG
>NZ_JAPWHT010000957.1:0-927 GCF_027270795.1 Streptomyces sp. ActVer | reverse complement strand
TCATAAGTGCGGCGACGATAGTCATGCCCCGCGCCCACCGGAAGGAGCTGACTGGGTTGAAGGCTCTCAAGGGCATCGGTCGAGATCCCGGTGCCTAATGAGTGAGCTAACTTACATTAATTGCGTTGCGCTCACTGCCCGCTTTCCAGTCGGGAAACCTGTCGTGCCAGCTGCATTAATGAATCGGCCAACGCGCGGGGAGAGGCGGTTTGCGTATTGGGCGCCAGGGTGGTTTTTCTTTTCACCAGTGAGACGGGCAACAGCTGATTGCCCTTCACCGCCTGGCCCTGAGAGAGTTGCAGCAAGCGGTCCACGCTGGTTTGCCCCAGCAGGCGAAAATCCTGTTTGATGGTGGTTAACGGCGGGATATAACATGAGCTGTCTTCGGTATCGTCGTATCCCACTACCGAGATATCCGCACCAACGCGCAGCCCGGACTCGGTAATGGCGCGCATTGCGCCCAGCGCCATCTGATCGTTGGCAACCAGCATCGCAGTGGGAACGATGCCCTCATTCAGCATTTGCATGGTTTGTTGAAAACCGGACATGGCACTCCAGTCGCCTTCCCGTTCCGCTATCGGCTGAATTTGATTGCGAGTGAGATATTTATGCCAGCCAGCCAGACGCAGACGCGCCGAGACAGAACTTAATGGGCCCGCTAACAGCGCGATTTGCTGGTGACCCAATGCGACCAGATGCTCCACGCCCAGTCGCGTACCGTCTTCATGGGAGAAAATAATACTGTTGATGGGTGTCTGGTCAGAGACATCAAGAAATAACGCCGGAACATTAGTGCAGGCAGCTTCCACAGCAATGGCATCCTGGTCATCCAGCGGATAGTTAATGATCAGCCCACTGACGCGTTGCGCGAGAAGATTGTGCACCGCCGCTTTACAGGCTTCGACGCCGCTTCGTTCTACCATCGAC
>NZ_JAPWHT010000956.1:0-940 GCF_027270795.1 Streptomyces sp. ActVer | reverse complement strand
ACCACCGACTTCCCGGACGGCAGCAGTACTTCCTTCGACCCGGACAGCGGGCTGCGCACCAGCACATCGCCGGACGGCACGGTCACCACGCAGGACCTGGGCGACGGTCTGAAGGTGACGAACCCCGACGGTTCGGTGACGTCGCTCGGCGACGACGGGAAGCTGACGACGACGTTCCCGGACGGCACCACCCAGACCGTCGACCCGTCGACCGGCCAGGCGGTCACCACCGACCCGGACGGCAAGACGATCAGCGAGAACCTGGGCAGCCTGGGCAACCTCAACGGTCAGAACAACATCAACGACCTCGGCGACCTGGGAGATCTCGGAGACCTGGGCGACATCGACAACGACGTGACCACCGAGTCGCTCGGCAACCTCGGGGACCTCAACAACGACGGGTCCGCGCTGGAGACCCCCACCGGCGGCGAACTCACGCTCGACGACGCCGGGGACTTCACCACCACCTTCGCGGACGGCAGCAGTACCTCCTTCGACCCGGACAACGGGCTGCTCACCTCCACCGACGCGAACGGCGACACCACCACCACGGACCTCACCCACGGGGCCACTGTGACCAACCCGGACGGCTCCGTCACCACCCTCGACAACGGCCAGCTGACCACCACCTTCCCCGACGGCAGCACCCAGGTCATCGACCCGGACACCGGCATCGCCACCCTCACCGACCCGCAGGGCAACACCGAGAGGGTGGACCTGCACGACCTCAACTCCGACGCAGGCAACGACCGCTCGGACATCCTCGACGGCCTCGGCGACCTCAACGGGGTCGGTGGCGGCGACGGAACCGTCTCCCGGGACGTGCCGCTCTCCGAACTGGGTCTCGGCGGAGGCGCGAGCGGCGGCGGCCTGGGCGGTGGCCTCTCCGGGGCGGACTCCCTGTCCTCGAACGAGTTCAGCGGGGCCGGCGCCGCCCCCC
>NZ_JAPWHT010000955.1:0-945 GCF_027270795.1 Streptomyces sp. ActVer | reverse complement strand
TCGACCCGCCAGTCGCCCTCGGGATCGTCGCTCGCGGCGCCGGCGAGGCTCTTCAGGAGGGCCTCGGTGAACAGGCTGGAGCGCGTCGGCCAGGACGGGCGCCCCGGCGCGGTGCCAGAGTTCGAGGCGCACTCGCCCCAACTGGAGCCAGGACTCGGCCTGTACGCCGTCGGAGGCGGCCCGCACCGCCTGCCCCAGCAGATGCCGGCTCTCGTACAGGTCCGGCAGGAAGCCCAGGTGCCGGAACCGTTGGGCCAGCGCGCTCCCGATGAGCCCCTGGAGTCTGCCGCGCTGGGCGGACCGCGCGGGCAGGGCCTTGAGTGCCTCGCGCAGGACGTTCTCGGCGCGGTCGACGATGCCGGCGCCGTCCGGACGGGAGGAGCGCCGGAGCAGCGACTCGCCCCAGGCGGTGAGGAGTTCGCAGCGCCGGACGCTGTCCGGCGGGGCGAGCATGGCTGCCGTCTCGTACGCCTCGTCGGCCGCCGGGTGGTCGCCCGCGGCGTCGTGGAAGGCGGCCCGGGCGGCGAGACAGGACAGACGGAGGGCCGGGTCGTCGGCCGCGGCGCGTTCGGCGCGTACGAGGGCGTCGTGCGCCTCGGATCCGTCGGCCCCGGAGGCGTGCAGGGCGCGGGCGAGATCCAGCAGGGCAGGTCCGCGTACGGCGTCGGGGGCGCCCTCACTGTCCAACAGGGCGCATCCTTCGCGGAGTTCGGGTACCGCTTCCCCCGGCCGGTCCAGGTCCAGCAGCAGGCGTCCGCGGCGCAGCAGCCGCGCCCGGCGCAGGGGTGCGGGCCAGTGGGCGTCCGGGTCCGACGGGCCGCCGAGGACGCCGAGTGCGGCGGTGAGGTGTGCGGTGTCCGCGGTGAGGCGCCACAACTCGTGCCGGGACGCGGCGAGTTCCAGTGCGGCCTCGCTGCGGTGGGCGCTGCCGGCCGGTGCCGGGCA
>NZ_JAPWHT010000954.1:0-947 GCF_027270795.1 Streptomyces sp. ActVer | reverse complement strand
TCGCAGATGAGGGCGCCGGAGGTGACGGAGGCGCCGACTTCGGCGGACAGGGCCTTGACGGTGCCGGAGCGGTGGGCGTTGAGGGGCTGTTCCATCTTCATGGCTTCCAGGACGACGACGAGGTCGCCTTCCTTGACCTCCTGGCCCTCCTCGACGGCGACCTTGACGATGGTGCCCTGCATGGGGGAGGCGAGGGTGTCGCCGGAGGCGGCCGGGCCGGACTTCTTGGCCGCGCGGCGTTTGGGCTTGGCGCCGGCCGCGAGGCCGGTACGGGCCAGGGACATGCCCAGGGAGACGGGCAGGGAGACTTCCAGGCGTTTGCCGCCGACCTCGACGACGACCGTCTCGCGGCCCGGCTCGTCCTCCACCTCGGTGTCGGCGGGGCCCGCGAAGGGCTTGATCTCGTTGACGAACTGGGTCTCGATCCAGCGGGTGTGGACCGTGAACGGGTCGCTGGAGCCGGTCAGTTCGGGGGCGAAGGCGGGGTCCTTGACGACCGCGCGGTGGAAGGGGATGGCGGTGGCCATGCCCTCGACGTTGAACTCGGCCAGTGCGCGGGCGGCCCGCTGCAGGGCCTGCTCGCGGGTGGCGCCGGTGACGATCAGCTTGGCGAGCAGGGAGTCCCAGGCCGGGCCGATGACGCTGCCGCTCTCCACGCCCGCGTCCAGCCGCACACCCGGGCCCGACGGCGGGGCGAAGGTGGTCACCGTGCCGGGGGCGGGCAGGAAGTTGCGGCCCGGGTCCTCGCCGTTGATGCGGAACTCGAAGGAGTGGCCGCGCAGTTGCGGGTCGCCGTAGCCGAGTTCCTCGCCGTCGGCGATGCGGAACATCTCGCGGACCAGGTCGATGCCGGCGACCTCCTCGGTCACCGGGTGCTCCACCTGCAGGCGGGTGTTGACCTCCAGGAAGGAGATCGTGCCGTCGGTGCCGACCAGGAACTCCACGGT
>NZ_JAPWHT010000953.1:0-952 GCF_027270795.1 Streptomyces sp. ActVer | reverse complement strand
AGGGGACACCTTCGGAGACGGCGTGCAGCCGGTCAAGTACGGCTGCCGGTACGTGGCCCGCGTCGTGGAGGAACTGCTGACCGCCATGGTCGACAGCGGCGACCTCGTGCAGCGGCGGGGCGACGGCTGGACGGTGACCGGCTCGCTGAACGCCCACGTGCCCGCGACGGTCGCCGCCGCCGTCCTCCAGCGTGTGGACCACCTGGAACCGCCCGGTGTCGCGCTCCTGGAAGCGGCGGCCGTCCTGGGCAGGCGCTTCCCCGTGGACATCGCCGCCCGCGTCGCCGGGCTCGACCGGGCGACGGCACTGCGCCAGCTTCGCCATGCGGCACGCGCCCAGCTGGTCACCGACGGCGCCACCGCGGAGGAGCCCGGCTGGCACACGTTCCGCCACGCCCTGACCGCCGACGCCATCACCCACCGGCTGCTGCCCGTGGAGCGGGCGGCGCTCTGTCTCGCCGCGGCCGACGCGATCGAGTCCGCCGACGCGATCGAGTGCGCCGACGGCATCGAGGGCGCCGACGCGACAGGGCCGCGGCCTCGGGACGCGGGCCGCTCCACCCGGCGGGCCGGGGAGCCGCACGGTCTGATCGGCGGTGACTCGGGCGACGACCTGTACCGCCTGGCCGCGGAGCTGTGTGTCGCCGGCGGGCAGCGGGCCCGGGCGGCCGTGCTGCTCACCCGGGCCGGCCGGCAGGCGGTCCTGCGGGGCGCTCTGCTGACCGCGGTGGAACTCCTCGACAGGGGACTGGAGTTGACCTCCGGCGTCCCGGACGCCCCGCCCGAGGCAGTGGCAGGACTGCTGGAGGAGCTACTGGGGACACTCGTCCTCACGGGCGACGTCCAGCGCGTGCCGGAGCTCGGCGACCGGCTGGACGACGTCCTGACCGTGTGGGGCGCGCCGCCCGCCCGCCGCGCCGCGGGTTTCCTGGCCCGGGCCAGAGCCGCCGCC
>NZ_JAPWHT010000952.1:0-965 GCF_027270795.1 Streptomyces sp. ActVer | reverse complement strand
GATCGCGTACGGCATCGACGAGGAGCCGGACGCGGCGGCCTCGCTGCCGCTGGGCGCGGGTCGGCTGACCGCGGGCTGGCTGCCGAACGATCCCGCGGACCCGGGGGACATCAGGGCCCTGCGCCGCCATGTGCGGGCCCAGATCGCCCGTACGGTCGGGGAATTCAGCCGCTTCGGCGCGCCCGACCACGTCGTCGCGACCTCCAAGACCTTCCGGCAGCTGGCCCGTATCGCGGGGGCCGCCCGCTCGGCCGACGGCCTGTACGTCCAGCGCGAGCTCAAGCGCCGCTCCCTGGAGGACTGGGTCCCCCGCCTGGCCGCCATGACCACCGCCGAACGCGCCGAACTCCCCGGCGTCTCCGAAGGCCGCGCCAACCAACTCCTCGCAGGCGCCATCGTCGCCGCCGGCGCCATGGACCTCTTCGGCGTGGAAACCCTCGAAATCTGCCCCTGGGCCCTGAGAGAGGGCGTAATCCTCCGAACCCTGGACCAGATGGCGACCCCGTAGAGCACGCCACCCTGCGCGCCGCGAGGGCCACGGGAACGGCCGCAACCTTCCGGGGCGCGGGCGCCGCCGCAGTCTTCACGGGCGCGGGGGCCGCCGCAGTGCCTAGAGGCGCGGGGCCCCGCCGCACTCTTCAGCCACGCGAGGACCGTCGCAGCCTTCAGGGGCGCGGGGAACGGCGCAATCTTTCAGGGGCGCGAGGAGCTGCGCGAGCAACCCACGAAAACGGTCAGACGACGCACACCCCCAGACCCCACCCACCCAGGGGCGCGGGGAACTGCGCGAGCAACCCCGTCCGACCGTCACACGACACACACGCTCAGCCCCACCCCCCCCAGGGGCGCGGGGAACTGCGCGACAAGCCACACCCAACCCGCACCCACCCACCCACGACCCGAATCCCCAACGCCGACCAGTCACCCGGACCCGCCGCCCGGGCCAGTCACCCCCCAGCCAAAGC
>NZ_JAPWHT010000951.1:0-971 GCF_027270795.1 Streptomyces sp. ActVer | reverse complement strand
CCCCTTCGGACGCCCGCGCCGTGCCTCCGGACGACCGTGAGCTCGGTGTCCGGGCCGAGGAGTGGTGCGTCCCCGTCCGGGTCCCAGAAGGCGATCCGGCCGTCGCGCGGCAGGGCGGCGGGCAGGAAGACGGCGGCCAGCCGCACGGACACCTCGGGCTCGGTGCCGACAGCGGCACGCGTCTGAACCACGCTCATGCTCCCGGCCACCTCCCTCGCCCCGGTCCGGCCCGCCCTGGTCGGATCACTCGTCTTCGACTCTACGGGCCGGGTCTGACAGTGCGGCTCGGCGGCGGAGCGGGGCGGGTCAGGGTGTCGTTCTGGAGACCACGTAGACCATGGGATGGCCGGGCTTCGCCCAGTCCACGACGATGTCCTGGGTGGGCGTCGGGTTCTTCTGCGCGTGGGTCAGGCCCGACCACGGGCCGGGGCCCGTGAACTCCCAGCCGACGACCCGCCGGTCGCGGGCGCCGATGGCGACGTCGTTCTTCTTCAGGGCGGCACGGCTGGTGCCGATGGTCTTGAGGAACTTGTCGAGACCCTCGTCGCTGGTGAGGAACTGGACATAGAGACGGCTGGTCTTCCAGTTGTTCGTCTCGTAGTACGCGACCTCGGCCGAGGACCCCGGGATGGGGACCCGGTAGAGGCGGCGCTGGACGCGTGAGGGCCAGCCCGGCGTGAGGCCGGTCGCCGAGTACTTCTCCTCCTTGGCCTTGCCGCTGTTGCGGCTCTGGTTGGCGGAGATCACCAGGTAGCCGGCCGGGACGCCGATGAGCAGCACGATGATCAGCAGGGTCAGGGAGCGGCGGCGGATCATGTGGCCGCGGTCCTCGGGCGGCCGCGGTGGCTCGTCCGGGGGCGAGGCCTGGCGCGGCAGCGAGGCCGTCACAGCGAGTCCCGTGCGGAGCGGCGCGACTCGGCGTAGCGCTCGTACCGCTCGTAGCGCTCCACCCGGCGCCGGTTGGCGCGCCG
>NZ_JAPWHT010000950.1:0-976 GCF_027270795.1 Streptomyces sp. ActVer | reverse complement strand
CGACGCCCGGTTCGACCCGGTCCCGGACCCACCAGGCGCCCGCGGGGCCCAGTGCCGTGGCGGCGACCCGGGTGCGGGTGGACTCGGGGAGGGCGCGGAAGGCGTCGGGGCGTTCGGCGTAGAACCAGTTGCGCCAGCCGCAGCCAAGGCCGCTGTGCGGGGCGCGGGCCGACTGCCACCAGGGGCGGTCCCAGGGTGGGGGCACGTCGTTCCACCGGAGTCCGCCGGCGCGGGCGATCACCCGGACGCGGGTGCCCTGTTCGGCGAGCAGGGCCGCCGTCTCCAGGGCCGCCTGGCCGCCGCCGATGACGGTCACGTCCTTACCGCGGAAGCGGTCGAGATCGCCGTGGTCGCTGCTGTGCGAGACGTGCTCGGGGCCCAACTCTCCGAAAACCGCGGGTACTTCGGTGAAGGGCAGGACGCCGACCGCCAGGACGACCGTTCGCGCGCGGAAGGTTCTGCCGTCCTCGACGACCGCCTCGAAGCCGCCCAGGCAGGGGTGGACGCCGGTCACCATGCGCTCGTCGACCTCGGGGACCCCGTGCCGCGCGAACCACAGTCCGTACGAGGCGAACATCTCGACCGGGACGGGCTCTCCGTGCCGGGCCCGTACCCCCTGTTCCGCGCAGTAGGTGTCCAGGCGCAGACGGCCCTCGGGGTCCGAGAGGTTGGACGCCCACGGCTCCGACTTGAGGAACATGCCGCGGGGCATGTGGTCGCGCCAGGACGCCATCGGCCGGCCGAACACGCGCAGGCTCAGCCCGGCCGCCGCGGCGTGGGAGGCGATGGACAGACCGTAGGGACCGGCCCCTACCACCAGCAGGTCGTACATCAGCAGCTGCTCGCTTTCTCGTCGTCGGACAGGGGGTTGGCGTCATGGCGGGCCGTCTGCCGGACGACCCGGGTGGCGGCGGCCGGTGCGGTGGTCGCCCGGCGGGCGCGGTGCAGCCTGCCGATCGGCTCCGGTGCCGAGACG
>NZ_JAPWHT010000094.1:0-27927 GCF_027270795.1 Streptomyces sp. ActVer | reverse complement strand
CCGGCTGCGGCGCGTCCGAGGCGGCCGTCGGCAGCAGCACGCCGAACGAGGCTCCCTTGCCCGGCCCGTCGCTGTGCGCGGAGATCCGGCCGCCGTGGAGTTCGACGATGGTGCGGGCCACCGCGAGCCCGAGTCCGAGCCCCTCGGGAGTGTGCGGCCCGGCGGGAGCCGCCCGCATGAACACCCCGAACAGTTCCTCCGCCTGACCGGGGTCGAAACCGATCCCGTCGTCCCTGACCGTGAGCTGCGCCTGCCCGTCCACGGACGACAGGCACACGTCCGTACGGCCGCCCGGCAGCGTGTACTTCAGCGCGTTGGACAGCAGGTTCGTCAGCACCTGGGCCAGCCGCAGCCGGTCTCCGTCGACGAGCACGGGACCGTCGGGCAGCCGGAGGGCGAGTGCTCTTCCCTCGTGGCCGAACAGACCACGCATGTCGGCGCAGGCACTCTCGACGGCCGACCTCAGATCCATCCGCTCGGGCACCAGCTCCAGACGACCGGTCAACGCGCGCGTGCCGTCCAGCAGGTCGTTGCTCATCCGGGCCAGGATGCCGAGCTGCCGTTCCAGGACGGAGAGCGCCGGATGGCCGCCGGGCAGGTCGAGAGCCAGCAGCTCGGTCGCCGCGGTGGCGGCGGCCAGCGGATTGCGCAGCTCGTGCGAGAGCGTCGCGATGAACCGGTCCTTCGCCCGCTGCTCCTCCTGCAACTGCCGCCCCGCAGTGTCGAGTTCGCCGTTCACCCGGCGCAACTGCTCGTTGACCTCCTGGATCTCCCTCGCGCGGACGAACAGATCGATCTCCATGCCCTCCGCGCGCATCTGTGCCTCGGCGGCCGCCCGCTCGCGTTCGTGTCCGACCCGGCGCAGCCGCACGAACTCGGTGACGTCCTCGACCCGGTGGATGATGTGCGTCACCCGGTCGTCGGCGTCCAGGACCGGTGTGTTGACCGGGCTCCAGTAGCGCTCGACGAAACCGCCCTCGTCGCCCGTCGGGATGTCGTACCGCTGCAGCGCCATCGTGTCCGTGCGGCCCGTGCCCACCACCGTCTCCAGCGACCGGCGCAGGTTGGTGACGCCGTCGGCCGACGGGTCCTCGGGGTTGTCGGGGAACACATCGAAGACGGGGCGCCCGACAATGCTCCGCCGGGTGCCCGTGGCCGTCAGATAGGCGCGGTTGACCTCGACGATCGTGAAGTCCGGGGCGAGGATGAGCAGCGGGGAGAGCGTGGAGTCGAAGAGGCGCCGGAAGTCCGGGACGGGCTTCGGGGTGCTGGACGGACGGCTCGTGGACATGGCGGCCCTCACGGATCGAGACGGTATCCGTAGCCGCGCACCGTGGTGATCCGCGGTGCGGGCGCCGGGAGTCGGGAGAGTTTGCCGCGCAGCCGGTACACGTGCTCGATGACCGTCGCGGACTGCTGCCAGGACGCTCCCCAGATCAGCTCCAGCAGCTGCTCGGTGGAGAAGACCCGGCCGGGGGAGCGCGCGAGGGCCTCCAACAGGGCGTACTCCTTGGGGCGCAGGTTCAGCAGGACACCCGTGCCGCTCGCCTGGCGTGCGGCGGTGTCGACGCGCAGGGTCCCGACGTCGAGGACCGTCGACAGCTCGGGCGGTCGGCACCGGCGCAGCACGGCGCCGATACGGGCGACGAGTTCCCGCTGTGAGAACGGCTTGACGAGATAGTCGTCCGCGCCGATCTCCAGGCCCGCCACCCGGTCCGTCTCGTCTCCGCGACCGCTGACGACTATGACCGGAAGTCGACTGGTGGAGCGCAGCGCCCGCAGCAGTTCGAGACCGCTGCCGTCGGGAAGTCCCAGGTCGAGGACGACGAGATCGATGCCGCCGTCGTGCATGACGGCCTTGCCGGCCCGGGCGTCCATGGCCCACGTGACGCTGAAACCCTCACGCTCGAGATAGATACGGCACATCAGTGCGAAGTCGGGATCGTCCTCGATCAACGCGAGGTGTGGACGCACTCGTCATCACCCGGCCCAACTGCCGCCCGCACGTTGTGTCGCTGGTGAGCGGGCGTTGATGCCCCGACCATGTGGCGAAGGTAGAACAGTAGGCACCCACGGTTCAAGGGGGAGCCGCCCGGGGGAGTTCCGGCGCGGGCGCGTGCGGCGCGGGGAGCGCGTGACGCCGCACCAGCCCGTGCCGGAACATGGGTCACAACCGGCCACGGAAACCACTCCCGTCAGGCCTTTGACAGTCCTGTGCGGTCGAGAACGGTCCCGTCGGGTCGGGAACCCTGCGGTCAGCGCGGCCTGCGGGCCGGTCGCGGTGCGGTTCTGCGGTGGATGGGTCCGTCCGGCGCGTACCAGCCGGCCTTCTTCCGGACAGCGGACAGCGGGCGACGGATCGTTGTCCCGGGCCCGGACCAGGGCGGCGACCGCCTCCGGGTGGGTGTGCACCGACAGCCCGACCAGCTCCGCGGCGAAGTTGCGCACGTGGGCGTCCGGATCCCGGCTCAGCAGCTGGATCCCCTGGGCGGCACCACGGCCCGGTCGGGGCGGCAGGCATCGCTCTTGCGCCGGTCACAGGCCGGCGCGTGCACCGCGGCGATCCGGACCTGGGGGCTGGCGTCGTCGAGCACGGCGATCAGTCGTCCAGCGCCTCGGTCACCGGCAGGTGGTCCAGCAGCCTGCAGCACTGCTCCCGTACCGGGGCTTCGGGGTGCGCCGGGCCACGCCGGATGGCCGGCACGGCGCCTCCCCGTCCCGGGCTCCCCTCATCGACGAGTCCGCCGAGGCCGTCTCACGGCCCGCAACGCATTTCCTCCCGGTGGATCACCTGCCGCTGTCCTCGGCGAGCGTGTGGGCGACGAGGGCGTTGGCGTGGCCGTGGCCGATGCCGTGCTCGGTCTTGAGCCAGGCCACGAGTTCCATGTGCCTGGTGAGGGGCGAGGAGCGGATGAGGCCCTGCCACTCGGCTATGGGGCGGCCGTACTTCTTCTCGATGGAGGGGAAGTAGCTCGCGGGCCCCTTCACGGTCTCGCTCATGTCGGTGTCCATCCTCTGGTCTGCTGCTTCGAGTGGTGTCGCAGTGTTGGACCGAGGCGGTCACGGAACATCATCGGCGTACAAAAGTGACCTGCGTCACGTATCTCACGGTGTTCGCCGCGCGCGTCGGCCGACGGCTGGCTAGCGTGACAGGTCAGAGCCTTCAATGACGAGGGAGTCAGAGCCATGGCCGTACAACCTGAGGGAACACCGTGCTGGGCCGACGCCAGTTTCAGCGATGTCGAGGGTGCCAAGAGCTTCTACGGTGACGTGCTGGGGTGGACGTTCGGCGAGGCCTCGTCGGAGTACGGGAACTACACACAGGCCTACGCGAACGGCAAGGCGGTGGCCGCCGTCGTGCCGCCCATGCCCGGCGCGGAGGGCCAGTCGGCGTGGTGTCTGTACCTCGCGTCGCCGGATGCCGCCGCGACCGCCGAGAAGGTACGCGCCAACGGCGGCCAGGTCCTGATGGAACCGATGAAGGTCGGCGACTTCGGCACCATGCTGCTGGCCCAGGAGCCGAGCGGCGCCGTCTTCGGCGTGTGGCAGGCCGGCGTCCACGAGGGCTTCGAGGCGACGGCCGTGCCGGGCGCCTACTGCTGGGGCGAGTTCTTCACCCGGGAACCCGAGAAGGTGGACGGCTTCCTCCCCGCCGTCTTCCCCTACCGCGCACAGCAGATGGAGGACGACGCGATCGACTTCAGGATCTTCAACCTCGGCGAGGAGACCGTTCTGGGCCGGATGAAGATGACGGACGAGTTCCCGCCCGAGGTGCCGTCCTACGTCAACGTCTACTTCACGGTCGAGGACTGCGACGCCGCCGTCGCGAAGGCGACCGAACGTGGCGCGATCCTGCGGTTCGGCCCGATGAGCAGCCCCTTCGGACGGTTCGCGGCACTCAGCGATCCCCAGGGTGCGTCGTTCTCCGTGATCGACGTCACCACGACCGAGGGCGAGATGCCGAAGCTGACCGACGTGTCCTGAGCGTGCGTCCGATGCGCACGGGTGAGGCGGGCCCGTCCGAGGACGGGCCCGGCCGTGACGTGGCGCTACGGCTTGCGGCCGACCGCTCCGTAGGCGTCGACCACCGAACCGGCGGCTTCCGGACGCCACTGGGTGACCTGCACGACGCCGGGTTCGACCAGCTCCAGCCCGTCGAAGAACCCGGCGATCTCGTCGACGGCGCGCACGTAGTACGGGACGGCGCCACTGGAGTTGTACGCCTCCGACGCGGCGATCATGCCCTCGCTGGTGGCGGTGCTGTCGCTGATCACCAGGTAACTGCCCGAGGGCAGACCGGCCATGAGGCGCGAGACCAGATCCCGAGCCTGGTCGTACTCGGCGACATGGCCGAGCGTGTTGAGGATCATCAGGGCGACGGGCTTGGAGAAGTCCAGCGTGTGCGCCGCTGCCTTGAGGACGGCCTCGGGCTCGTACAGGTTGGCGTCGAGGTACGCCGTCTCGCCCTCGGGCGTGCTCGTGAGCAGGGCACGGGCGTGGGCGAGGACCAGGGGGTCGTTGTCGACGTACACGATGCGTGCGTCCGGCGCCACGCGCTGGGCGACCTCGTGCGTGTTGTCGGCGGTCGGCAGACCGGTGCCGATGTCCAGGAACTGCCGGATGCCCTGCTCGCCGGCGAGGTGAGTGACAGCACGTCCGAGGAAGTGGCGGCTCGTGCTCGCCACGTCGACGAGGCCGGGGAAGATCTCCTTGATGTGGTCCCCGATCTCACGGTCCACCTCGTAGTGGTCCTTGCCGCCCACGAAGTAGTTCCAGAATCGCGCGGAGTGCGGCTTGTCCGTGTCGATCCGGGCCCGTATCTCGGCAGCTGCGGCGAGTTCGGGTTCGTGCTCTGTCACGAGAGGGCCTCCTGCGGATCGTTGTTCGGCAATCGAACGTCAACTTAGTCGAATGATCCACCCGCGCGTCTGCGCTCCGGACGGCAACTCGGGTGGACCGTACGGGTTTTGGCCACTGTGGGTTAGTGTCGTGCACCGGCGCAACGGGGTTCAAGGAGGAGACATGGCGATCGAGGTCAGTGACAAGCCCGAGGCGCGTCGCTACGAGGCCCGGATCGACGGGGCGTCGACGGTCGCCGGCTTCGCGGAGTACATCCGTACCGAGGAGCTGATCGCGTTCGTCCACACCGAGGTGAGCCCGGAGTGCGAGGGCAAGGGTGTCGGGTCCGCGCTGGTCCGGTCCTCCCTGGACGAGGCACGTGCCGCGGGCCTGCGGGTGCTGGCCACCTGCCCCTTCTACGCGGGCTGGATCGCCCGCCACCCCGCGTACGGAGACCTGCTGTACCAGGCGCGCAGCCAGGTCAGCGACTGACACCGACGACCACGCCGAACGCGCGGCCGACGGGCCCCTATCCGTGCTGGGCCGACGCCTTCCAGCCGAGTGCCGGGCCCAGCCGGGTGGCGATGTCGGTGAGGATCTGGACGTAGTCGTCGTGCTCGAAGGTGAAGGGCAGCGCGAACGCCACCTCGTCGATCTCCCGGAACGCCGCGTGTGCGTAGAGCCGTTCGGCGATCTCCGCGGACGTGCCGACGAGGTCCGGCGCGAACATCAGGCGGGCCGGCCCCTGAGGGGTGGCGGTCCGCGGCAGCCGCTTCTCCGCGTACGCCTCGTACTTCGCGCGCTGCTCCGGTGAGGCGCTGTCGGTCGGGATGACGACGAGCCCCTGGGAGACCCGGGCACGGTCGCCTTCGGGGTGGTGGGCACGGAAGGCGCGCACGTGGGACAGCTGGACCTCGGCGAAGTCCTGGGACCCCTCCGCCTTGACGACGCTGCTGGTCAGGAAGTTCATCGCGTGCTCACCGGCCCACTGGGCCGACCGCAGGCTTCCACCGCCGTACCAGAGACGGCGGCCAAGACCGGGAGCGTGCGGCTGGACCCGGTCCGAGCTGTATTCGATATGCGGCTGCCGCCGCGTGGCCTCGAAGCCCTCGACACCGCTGAAGTCGGTGGCCGGTTTGCCGCGTACGAAGTCCAGCAGCCGCGCCACCCGGTCGTACCCGAAGTCCTCGGCGTCGGCGGTGTCCGGATACAGCGCCTGCTTGACCTGGTCGTAGTGCATCGGCGGGCCGACGCTGACGCCGGGATTGAGCCGGCCGCCGGACAGGATGTCGACCGTGGCCAGGTCCTCGGCCAGCCGCAGCGGGTTCTCCCAGCCCAGCGGGATGACCGCGGTGCCGAGCTCGATGCGGGTGGTGCGCTGCGAGGCCGCGGCCAGGACGGCCACGGGGGAGGAGATGCCGTACTGGAGATGGCGGTGGCGCAGCCACGCGCTGTCGAAGCCCAGTCGCTCACCGAGCTGGATGATCTCCAGCGTCGACTCGTGGCCCTTGCGGGGGTCGGCCTCGTCGAACAACCCGATGGTCAGGAAGCCCAGCTTGCGCAACGGTTGTGAGGGCAGAGGCACGGGGCTCCTCCATCGTCCGGGGCGGGTTCTGCCGAACGCCTGCGCTGATCGCCATTCTGGCAGGCGATCACTGGGGACAGTACGTGCGGGGGTGTGCGCGGGGGCTGGCCTCGGTCGCGGGCCCGCCCTCGGCCGAGGGCAGCCGACGTCAGCCGAGGATGTGCCGGAGATAGGCGTGCGGGTCGGCGAGGTAGCGGCGCCAGTGGTCGACCAGGGCGAGATCCTGCCAGGCCACCCGGCGCATCCCGTGGTCGCCGACCTCGATGATGTCCGCACCCGGCAGTGCCGTCAGCAGCGGTGAGTGAGTGGCGCAGATGACCTGCGCGCCCTGCTTCGCCAACTGGTCGAAATGGCCGAGCAGTTCGAGGCACGAGCCGAACGACAGCGCCGCCTCCGGCTCGTCCAGCACATACAGCCCCGGCTCCAGGAACTTCCCGCGGAACGCCGCGAGGAAGCCCTCGCCGTGACTGACCGAATGCGGCGCGAGCCCTTCCCGGTCCAGCGCGTCCAGTGCCGTCTCGGCCCGCAGGAAGAACCCCTTGCGGGCCGACCAGCTGCCGAGCATGCGACGCCCGCGTGCTGCCGCCGCGTCGAAGCGGATCCGCTCGCCGAGCACCGACTTGGCCCGGGGACTCGCGTACCGCCAGTCGTGCGAGCCGCCCCAGGAGTCCAGGCCGAAGCCCTCGGCCCGCGCCTCGACCAGGGTCGACTTGCCCGAGCCGTTCTCACCGACGACGAAGGTCACCGGTGCCGTGAACCGCATCCCGTCCGCCAGCAGCCCGCGCACACAGGGCACGGACCAGGGCCACGCGTTCTCGTCGTGCGAGGCGATGTGTGCGTACGCGCGTTCGATGATCACGGGTCGAGTCTTCCACAGCGCGCCGCGGCGGTTCGAGGGAATGCTGAGGCGGTCCGAGGACCGTTACTTATGCGGCTGGTCGCCCTTGTCGTCGCGCTCCGCGTTCTTCTCCTTGATGCGGACCGCTTCCTTGCGGACCTCGGCCTGCGTGGCGCGCTCCTTCTGGAGCCACTCGGGACCCTCGGCCTTCAGCGTCTCGATCTGCTCCGTGGTGAGAGCCTCCGTGACACCGCCGCGCGCGAGCCCCGCGATGGAGACGCCCAGCTTCGCCGCGACCACCGGTCGGGGGTGCGGGCCGTCGCGTCGCAGGTCCTGCAGCCACTGCGGGGGGTCGGCCTGCAGTGCGGTGAGCTCGGATCGCGAGACGACACCCTCCTGGAACTCGGTGGGGGTGGCCTCGAGGTACACACCCAGTTTCTTGGCCGCGGTCGCGGGCTTCATCGTCTGGGTGTTCTGGTGCGACGTCATGGTGTCCAGGGTATCGAGCATGTGAACCACCGCCGACCACGCCGGGTAACCTGGCCAGGTGACAGGCTCGGAAGATTCCCCTTCGTTCCGGCTCGCGTATGTCCCGGGAGTGACGCCCAGCAAGTGGGTGCGGATCTGGAACGAGCGGCTGCCCGACGTCCCCCTCACCCTCCTCGCGGTGTCCCTCGCCGAGGTCTTCGACGTGCTGCGGCGCGGCGACGCCGACGCGGGATTCGTACGGCTGCCGGTCGACCGTACGGACCTCAGCGCGATCCCCCTCTACACCGAGACGACCGTCGTCGTGGTCCCGAAGGACCACGTCGTGGCGGCGGTCGACGAGGTGCCCGCCGAGGACCTTGCGGACGACATCGTGCTGCACCCCCTCGACGACACCCTCGACTGGGAGCAGCTGCCGGGCCGCCCCGCGATCGAGCGCCCCGCGACGACGGAGGACGCGATCGAACTCGTGGCGGCGGGGGTGGGACTCCTGGTGGTCCCGCAGTCGCTCGCCCGCCTCCACCACCGCAAGGACCTCACGTACCGGCCGGTCACCGACGCCCCCGAGTCGCGTGTCGCCCTGTCCTGGCCGGAGGACCGGACCACGGACCTGGTCGAGGACTTCATCGGCATCGTCCGCGGCCGGACCGTCAACAGCACCCGGGGCCGTTCCACGGCCCAGTCGCAGCCGAAGGGCGAGTCCCAGTCCAAGAGCAAGGGCTCCGACAAGGACAACGCCCGTCGGAAACCCGCTTCGGGCAAGGCAACGGGCAAGCCGACCGGCAGGAGCCCACGGACAGGCTCCGGCGCCCCCAAGGGAACGAAACGCGGAAAGCCCCGCCGCAAGTCCTAGCGACTGCGGGGGCCGACGAGTCTCGCGGGCTACTCCCGGCGGCGTATGCGCCGGGATGATCCGGCCCATACGGTGATGGCGTGACGAGCTTCGACGGACTGGTGGAGCGTGCGCGATCGCTGTCGCCGCTGACCGCGGATCTGCTGGTGGTCGCCGTGGTCGGGCTGTTCACGGCGTCGGACGCCGCGTCCAACGACCCCGACTACCAGCAGGCGGACGGGCTGACCTGGCTGCTGCTCGCGGTCTCCCTGACCGCGCTCGTGTGGCGCCGACGGTGGCCGGTCCCGGTCGCGATCGTCACGGGCGCCGCCTGCGCGGGCTGGGCGCTGCACGGGCACATCGGGGAGCTGCTCAACCTGCCGGTGATCGTCGCCCTGTACACCGTCGCGGTGCTGGGCGACCGGCGGCGCACCCTGTGGACGGGGCTCGCCGCGTCCCTCGTCTCGGGCACGGTCGCGCTGCGGGTGGGGCGTGACGTGGCCAACCCGCAGGGGTTGCCCCTGCTGGAGATGATCTGGCCGCTGGTGCCGCTGCTCCTCGGCGAAGTCATCCGTACGCGGCGACAGTTGATGGACGAGTACGCGGCCCGTGCCGTCCGCGCGGAGGAGGAGCGGGAGCGGTCCCTGGCCACTCGCCTGGCGGCCGTCGGGGCTCCGGTGACCACCCACTTCCGGTGCCGGGACGCATTCGCCTGCGTACTGGAAGCGTGAGCTGTACCGCTCCCTCCCCATGCTGCTGCGTGCCTTGAGGATCCCGGACCCGTGACCGTGATGCCCTGCTTCACTCCTGTGGACGGGGCTGCCCGGAGTCCGGCTGCGTGGGGTCGGGCGCTGCGGAGGGCCGGACGGTGTCGGTGAGAGGGGTGTCGTGCCGCGGGCCGACGGTCTCGCCCGGGATGACGCGGGGAGCCGTCTGCCCGTCCGCCCCGGCCGGCTCGTCCTGCGCCGCCGCGGCCTCGGCCTTGAGGATGCGGGCCGACTTGCCCGCCGAGCGGGCCAGATCGGGGAGCTTCTTGGCGGCGAGGACGAGGATGACGACGACAAGGATGATCGCGGCTTCACTCAGTCCGAACATTCGGGTCCTGCCTTCTTCTCTGCCCGCGCCGGTCGTGGCTCGGGCACTGCGGGGACGGGGTGGTGCGGGGGCGGGCGGCACAGTGCTGGATGGCGCGGTGCGGGGAGTCAGTCGAAGCGGGTGGTGGCGAGCTGCCGGCGGAGGTAGGGCAGCACACCGCGCTCCAGCAGCGCCCGCTGCCACCTCGCACGGGCATGGTGCAGGTTACGGGCCGATGCCCCGGTCCGGTCGCCGTGGCCGGGGCGGGTGCGCAACGCGGTGCACAGCAGTGCGGTCAGCCCGGCGAGGGCGCTCGCGGCCGCGATGAGCGCGAACACCCAGCCGGCCGTGACGAGCGAACCGCCCATCGGGCCCTGCGCGTCGGCGAGCCGAAGGCTGTACCCGAGCACGAGCAGGACCGCCGCCGCCGTGCCGGCGATCGGCGGAGTGAGCGCGGCGAGGGCGGGCAACAAGGCTCCGGGATCGGCCGGTTGGGGCTGCCTGTCGTGCTCCACGGTCGCCCCGGACTGCCGACCGTGCTCCACGGTCGTCCGGGACTGCCGACCGTGCTCCTCGGAGGTACGGGACTGCCGGCCGCGCTCCATGACCGCTCGCGCGGCGAGGTACTCGCGGTACTCGTCACTTGCCGCGGCCGTGATCTCGTCCGCGGCCCGAAGCGCCTGGGCGCGCAACCGCGTGGCTGCCGCGCTCGTGGGGTCGGCGAGCAGCGCCGTACGGATGTCCGTCGTGCTCAGCGCCCGGCGCAGTACGTCCTCGAAATCCGCTCGGTCCTCCGGGCGGAGGCGGGGCGGGCCGGCCAAGTGGTCTCCCTGGGTGGCTCGCACGATGGAGGTGCGGCCCGCTTCAGGCGGGGCGCGGGCCCGCCCCGGTGAAGGGGGCGGGTCCGTGGATACGGAGGGCGGGAGCCGCTCGCTCAGACACCGACGCCGAAGTCGGAGGCGATTCCGGCCAGACCGGACGCGTAACCCTGGCCCACGGCACGGAACTTCCACTCCGCGCCGTTGCGGTACAGCTCGCCGAAGACCATCGCGGTCTCGGTGGCGGCGTCCTCGGACAGGTCGTAGCGGGCGATCTCGGCGCCGCCGGCCTGGTTGACGATCCGGATGAACGCGCCACGGACCTGGCCGAAGCTCTGGCCGCGGTTCTCGGCGTCGTGGATGGACACCGGGAAGACGATCCGGGTGACGTCGGCCGGCACGCCGGCGAGGTTCACCTTGATGACCTCGTCGTCGCCCTCGCCCTCGCCGGTGAGGTTGTCACCGGTGTGCTCGACCGACCCGTCCGGGCTGGTGAGGTTGTTGTAGAAGACGAACTGCGTGTCGGAGGCGACCTTGCCGGCCTCGTTCAGCAGCAGCGCGGACGCGTCGAGGTCGTAGTCGGTGCCCGTCGTCGTCCGGACGTCCCAGCCCAGGCCGACCAGGACCGCGGTCAGGCCCGGAGCCTCCTTGCTGAGCGAGACATTGCCGCCTTTGGCCAGGGAAACTCCCACGCTGCTCTCCTTCATCCTCGGTTGTGCGGTGTGTGCGGTGCCGGGTCCGAATGGTGAACCCGAAAAATAAATCTACATCACTGTAGAAATATGGGGAGTGGGTCGGTCGTACTCGGTCGCGAGGCCGGTCCGAACGAGGCGGCGGTTCTCCGGCGAGTGGAGCGCGAGCGGATCTCTATACGATGGACCGCCCGTGAAGTGTGAGTGCGCGGCAGCGGAAGGGAGGCAGGGCGTGACGGATCACCGGCGGCGTCCCCGGCGGCGGGGACAGGGTGAGCTGGAGGTGCAGGTCCTGTCGGCCTTGCGGGAGGCGGAGGGACCGGCGACGGCGGGCTGGGTGCAGGACCGCCTCGGCGGGGACCTCGCCTATACGACCGTGATCACGATCCTCACCCGGCTGCTGGCCAAGGGCGCGGTGACCCGGGAGCGCGCGGGACGGTCGTTCGCGTGGACACCCGCGTCGGACGAGGCCGGGCTCGCCGCCCGGAAGATGCGCAAGGTGCTGGACGGCGAACCGGACCGGGAGGCGGTGCTGGCCAGCTTCGTCACCGCGCTGTCGCCGGACGACGAGCGGCTGCTGCGTGAACTGCTGGGGCAGCCCGAGACGGAGAGGGAAGACTGAAGCCTCATGGGGGTGTTCGTCTTTCTGCCCTTGGTCCTGCCCCTGACGGCCTGGCCGATCGCCCGGCTGGCCGAGCAGCGCCTGCATCCGGGCACCGCGACCCGGCTGCTGACCGGCGTGGCCGGTGTCATGGCCGTCTGCAGCACGGTGTGCCTGGGGCTGCTGATGGTCGTCGGTACCGCGCAACTGCCCGGAAACCCGCTGCCCGACGGGTGGTCGGACCCCGAGGTGCGCGCGGCCGTCCCGTACGACGAGGTCGCCGGACGAGCGGCCATCCCCGCCCTCCTGGCCGTGGCCGTGGTGTGCGTGGGAACGCTGTGGCGGCACGGCAGGGTGCGCCGCCGCGCCCACCGCGCGCTGGCCGGACTGCCCGGTACGGGGGTCGCGGTGCTCCCCGACGAGACGCCCTACGCGTACGCCCTGCCCGGCGGAGCCCGTGACCGGGTCGTGGTCACCACCGCCCTGCTGTCCTGCCTCGAACCCGCCGAACGGCGCGCCCTGTTCGCCCATGAGCGCGCCCATCTGACAGCCCGCCACCACCGCTTCCTCCTGGTCGTACAACTCGCGGCCCGCGCCAACCCGTTCCTGCGACCCCTGCGAACGGCCGTGTCCTACACGGCGGAACGCTGGGCCGACGAAGAGGCGGCCCGTGCCGTGGGCAGCCGCAGGGCTGTGGCATGCGCGATCGGCAAGGCGGCGCTGGCCTCCCGAGGCACTCCCCTCCCGACACTCGCCGGCTTCGCCGCACCGGGCCCGGTACCCCGCCGAGTGGCGGCCCTCCTGGAACCCGCTCCCGCTGTACGCAACTGGCCCTCCCTGTTCACCACGGTCGGCATGGCCACCTGGGCGGCGGCCGTCGGCACGGCACTCTCCGCGATGTCCTCGGCCAACTCCGCCGTGACGATGGTCCTCATCCTGCACGCCGCGACACCACTCTGAGCCGGCGGCCCCGGTCGGACCTTCACGCGCCCGCCTTCGAGGACGAACAGCCCGGAGGCGGGGCCGCGGTGGGTGCTGCCGATGTTCAACACCACGACTCTGCTGTGCAGTTGGGGTCCGGCATGCCTTGACGAGCTAGCAACCTAGGAAGCTAAAGTACTAGGCAACTAGATAAATGGAGGAACCGGTGATTGAGTTCCACCTGAACGACCGGTCCGGCCTGTCTCCGTACCAGCAGCTGGTCCAGCAGGTGCGGCACGCGCTGAGGCTGGGTCTGTTGGAAGAGGGGGACCGGCTCCCGACGGTCAAGGACGTGGCGGGACGACTGGCGATCAACCCGAACACCGTGCTGAAGGCGTACCGGGAGCTGGAGCACGAGGGTTTGGTGGCCGCCCGGCCGGGTGTGGGGACGTTCGTGACGCGGACGCTGGCCGACTCCACGCTCGCGGCGCACGGCCCGCTCCGCCAGGACCTGCGGCGCTGGCTGACCAAGGCCCGCCTGGCAGGGCTCGACGAGGAATCCATCGAGGCCCTGTTCATGACCACCTTTCGGACCGCCGCAGGAGAGGACGTGGCGTGAGCGCCGTCTTACGGGCCCAGGCCCTGGGCAGGAAGTACAAGCAGCGCTGGGCGCTCCGGAGCTGCGACCTCGACGTGCCCACCGGACGGGTGGTCGGCCTGGTCGGCCCCAACGGGGCAGGAAAGTCAACGCTGTTGAACCTGGCCTCCGGGATGCTCACGCCGACCGCCGGCACCATCGAGGTGTGCGGCGGCAGACCGTCCGCAGGGCCCGCGCAACTGGCCAAGGTCGGTTTCGTCGCCCAGGACACCCCGACGTACGCCGCCTTGAGCGTCGCCGACCACCTCAGGCTCGGCGCCCGTCTCAACCCTGGCTGGGATGACGCCCTGGCCCGGGACCGGATCGCGCGGCTCGGCCTGGACCCCGCACAGCGGGCCGGGAGGCTCTCCGGCGGCCAGCGCGCGCAACTCGCCCTCACCCTCGGCATCGCCAAGCGGCCCGAACTGCTCATCCTCGACGAGCCGGTCGCTGCGCTCGACCCGCTCGCCCGCCGGGAGTTCATGCGGGACCTCATGGAGGCCGTTGCCGATCAGCAGCTGAGCGTCGTGCTCTCCTCCCACCTCGTCTCCGACGTGGAGCGGTCCTGCGACTACGTCATCGTGCTGGTCGACTCCCGGGTACAGGTGGCAGGCGACATCGACGATCTGCAGGCCACCCATCACCGGCTCACCGGACCCCGCCGCGACCCGGCCACCCTCCCGGCGGGCCAGTACGTCATCTCCGCCAGCCACACCGACCGCCAGAGCACCCTGCTGGTGCGCACCGACACCCCGGTCCACGACCCGTCCTGGACCGTCACCCCGCTCAGCCTGGAGGACATCGTCCTGGCCTACATGACCCGGCCCGCCGACGCCGTCCGCGATTCCCGGCCCGCGCTGGAGGTCCTTCGATGATCTGGCTGACCTGGCGCCAGTTCCGCACCCAGGCCACGGTGATCTACACCGCGCTGGTCTTGCTCACCCTGCTCCTCGCCGTCACGGGTCCGCAGTTGGCGGACCTGTACGACACCGCGGGAGACGACCTGTTCGGCCGGATCACCAGCGCCGACCAGACCGTGTACTACCTCGGCCTCGCGGTCGTCCTTCTCGTACCGGCCGTCATCGGCATGTTCTGGGGCGCGCCGCTGGTCGCCCGCGAGTTGGAGACCGGCACCCACCGCCTCGCGTGGAACCAGAGCGTCAGCCGCACCCGCTGGCTCGCGACCAAGCTCGGTGTCACCGGAGCTGCGGCGGTGACAGCCGCAGCACTGGCCGGCCTGGCGGTGACCTGGTGGAGCGGGCCGATCGATCAAGCCGTCAACAGCGGCGGAACCGGCGCGGACCCCTTCTACCCGCGCATCGATCCGCTGGTCTTCGGCGCGCGGGGCGTGGTCCCCATCGGCCATGCCGCTTTCGCGTTCATCCTGGGGGGCACCCTTGGCGTCCTCGTCCGTCGTACCGTGCCCGCGATGGCCGCCACCCTGGCGACCTACGCCGCCGTCCAGATCGTCATGCCCTTGTGGGTCCGGCCGCACCTGGCGGCATCCGTGCAGGCGAGCCTGTCGTTCACCGAGGCGAAACCGGTGACCATCGGCGTCGACTCCGTACGGGAGGTGGACTTCGGCCAACCCGGTGCCTGGGTCCTGTCGGAACAGACCGTCAACGCCTCCGGAGACCCGGTCCCGCTGCCCATGTCCTTGACCGACTGCCCATCCATGTCGGACTGCGCCGCCGCCCTCGGCGAGGCCGGCTACCGGCAAGAGGTCGTCTATCAGCCCGCCGGGAATTTCTGGACCCTGCAGTGGGCCGAGACCGGCGTCTTCCTCGGGCTCGCGCTCGCGCTGGGCGGCTTCTGCGCCTGGTGGATTCGTCGTCGCGTGGTCTGACCGGGCGGCGGTCCGGCTCTCCCGGGTCGCGACAGGCCGGGCCGTCGCCCGTGGGGGTACGGCCCGGCCTGAAAAGGCGCGGTCCGGTCAGAGGTCGAACTCGTGGGGCGGCAGGTCCAGGGTGAAGCACGCCTCGCGGACTACGGCCTGTTCGGTCTTGTCGAAGTCGCCGTCGGCGCCGCCGATGACGATGCCGATCTGGATCACGGCACGCGCCTCGGCGGGCTTCTTCTTCGCCTTGGCTATCTCCTGAAGGACGCTGACCTTGCCGAAGTCGAAGTCGGCGACCAGCTTGTCGAGATTGCCGTCGAAGCGGCGCTGGAGATCGGCGGCGGGGAAGTTCTGCAGAACCTCGTTGGTGGCGATGAGCTGGGCCACGCGGCGGCGCTCGGCCGGGTCGATCGTGCCGTCTGCGGCCGCGACCAGCGCGCACATCGCCATGCTGGCGTCACGGAAGGCGCCGCTCTTGAGGTCGTTCTTCTTCGTCACCAACTGGGTCTGCATCGTCGATGCGGACTCTTTGATGCGGTCCCACAGGGCCATGAGAACTCCGGTTTGCGTCAGAGGTGGGCCCGAGCCCGTGGAGGCTCCGACCGCCGCATATTTCTACAGCGATGTAGAAGCTATCAGGTGCGGGTGACGGCGGTCGTAGGAGCGCGCGGCCGGCTGTGGTCGCGGAGTGAGCCACTGGGCGAAGGGAACACGAAGCCCGGGTCCGGACGGTCCGGACCCGGGCTTCCTGACCATCAGGTCACGGACGAGGGCGGGGGAAGGTCTCCAGGGCTCTGGCGAGGCCGGCGGCGTCGGTGCCGATCTTGCGGTAGACCGAGGAGAGCAGTCGCGTCACACCCTGCTCGGTGAGGCTCAGCGCCTTCGCGACCACCCCTGCCTGGAGCCCCTGGGCCGTCATCTCGGCGGCCTTGCGTTCCGGGGCGGTGAGTGTGTCCGTCTGTCCGTAGCGAAGGGGCAGTGGCCGCAGTCCGGCCGCCGAGAGTTCTGCCCTGGCCCGGGTTGCCAGCGCCTCGGCACCGCAGTGGACGGCGCCTTCCTGGCCTTGGTAGAGCCGGTCAGCGGCCTCCTGCAGCCTGCCGTTCCGGGACAGCGCGGCACCGTGGCCGACCAGCGCACGGGCCAACTCGTACGAGGCGGGCGACCGTTCGAGATGCTCGATCGCCTCCGTGTGCAGGTCGAGCGACGCAGGTCCGCCCGTCACCTCGGCCTCGGTGTGGAGCGCCTGGCCGATCGCGGAGGCCGCCCCGAAGTCACGGGCCCGCTTGACGGCGTCCTGGGCGAGACGGATCGCCCGGTCGGGAGCGGTGGGAGCGATGGCGGACGCGAGATTCAGCTGCCAGGGGCACCAGGTCGGATTTCTCCAGGATCGTGACTCCAGCCATTCGCCTACCGCGGACAACAGGTGCTCGGCCTCGGAGTGCCTGCCCTCTGCCAGGAGCAGATCGGCGTACACCGTGCGGGGATCCGGGTAGATGACAGCGTTCGGGACCACTTCGCCGTAGTGGTAGAAGTCGGCGAGCTGCCGCGCTTCGTCGGTCCGCCCGCGGGCGAGGAGGATCTGAATGAGGATGCCGATGGCGAACCACTGGGCGGGCACCGCTCCTTCCACCCGGTCGGCGGTGCGCAGTCCCTCACGTACGAATTCCTCCGCCTCGGTGAGGCAACCGCGACGGTAGCGGATGTAGCCGAAGAGGGTCTGGCCGACGGCCAGGTGGGAGCCGCGCCAGCCTTTGGTCTCGCACTCGGCCATTCCCTTGGTGAACAGTTCCTCGGCCCGTCGTGGCTGGTCGCAGTACATGAAGACGAGGGCGACGGAAACGGGCAGCTCGAAGCCCCGGTTCTCGGCGGTCCAGCTCAGCCCGCCCCGCAAGGACTCCTCGGCATACTCAAGAACGGTCTGCCGCGGCTCGCCCCGCATCATCGCGTCCCAGGACCGAAGGCCCAGGATGTACCGCTCCTCCAGACCACGGCCGGTCAGCCGCGCGGCCAGCCGTGTCAGCCTGCGCGAGCGGGCGGCCGAGTCGGGCTCGTCGGTGCGGAACGCGCTCCATACGAAGTGGTCGGCCTGCATGCGCAGTCGGATACGCGGATTGGTCGCCTGCTGCGCCTCGTCGGCGGCCACGGCCGCGGCCTCGGCCACCCGGTCGAGGTGGGCCAGCGCCTGGGTCAGCCGGTAGACGATGGAGGCGCGCAGATCGGGGTCGACCCCGGGTTCCGCGAGAGCCGCCCGGAGGTGGCTGACGGTGGCCGCGGGTTCGATCAGGAAGGTCGAGCACGCGAGTTCGTGGAGGAGCGCCGCCCGGTCCTCCGGAAGGGGCGGCTCTTGAAGGGCCCGGGTCAGGACGCGCCGGGCGGCCTCCGGAGCCCCGGCGCACAGGTACTCGCGGGCCGCCTCCCGAAGGCATGCGACGGCCTCGGGCCTGCCCTCGCACGGGACTTCCAGCAGATGCCGGGAAGCGGCGGTGGGCCCGAACCCCGCGGCGTGGACCGCCTCCGCCGCCGCGTTGTGCAGACCGACCCGCAGACTCGCGGAGATGTCCCGGTAGACCGCTGTCGCGATCAAGGGGTGTACGAACTCCAGGCCGCTTCCCTGACCTGGGGCGTCCTTCAGGATCCGAGCGGTGCGCAACCTCTCGGTCGCCTCGGCGGCTTCCTCGCTGCCGACCACCGCGATGGTGGCGGCAAGCTCCGGCGAGATGGACGTACCGAGGACGGCCGCGGCCCACGCGAAGCGGACGGTGGTCGTACCGAGCCGGTGCAGCCGGTCGAGCAGCCCGGGTCCCTTGACCGCCGAGGCGAGGTCCCGCATCGAGGACAACTCGTCCCGGGTGCCCTTCATTCGGCGCTCGCCGAGTCGGATGGCGAGCTCGACGGCCTCGAACGGGCTTCCGCCGGTGGCCGTCCAGCACTCGTCGCAGAACTCGTCCTCGGCTCCCTCGCCCACCTCGTCCCTGACGATGCGTGCCACGCCCGCGGGCGTGAGCGGTGCGAGGGAGTAGGGGCGGTTCCGATGGCGTTCGACGAGTGTGCGGAAGACCGCCGCCTCGCTTGGCAGTTCGTCGGGCCGGTAGGCGGCGACGATCAGCAGCGGGAGGTCCTCGGCCCGTGGGGCGAAGGAGGCGAGCCAGTTCAGGGACTCGACATCGGCCCAGTGCATGTCGTCCAGGAGCAGGATGACGGGCGCCTTCATCACCGCGAGGCGCGTCATGACCCAGTCGAGTCCGTCGCGCACCCCGGTCGGGTCAGGCACCCGGGCGCTGCCCGTCGCCTCCAGACCGAGCGCGGCGGCGACGATGTCGTACCAACTGCCCAGAAAGGCCCGGCGCTCGGGCTCGTCCATCGCCGCCAGGGCGGGTTGCACGAGCTGGCGCACCACGTGGAAGGCCAGCTCCTGCTCCTTCTCGCCGCCCTTGCCCGAGAACACCGTGAACCCGTGTGCAACGGCCCGGGCGCGTGCCTCCGTCATGAGCGCTGTCTTGCCCAGCCCGGCCGAGCCGGTGAAGGTGAGGAGTCCGGTGTGGCGCGGTCGCGGCACACCGTCCCCTGTATCACTGAGGTCGGCCAACGCGGCGTCGATCGCGCGGAGTTCCCTATGGCGCTCCAGCAACAGATGGCTCTCGGAGTCCGGTTGCCGCAGCTCGTGCGCCATATGCCCTACCGCTTCCTGTTCGTTGATCCTTCGGAAGGCAGCGATGAGCGTACGCCCTTGCGGACATCGGGTGGTCGTATTGAGCAATGAGTACACAGGGAAGGGCGAATCATGCATCGGAACGGTTTGAGCGCCTTGCTTTCAGGTAACGTAAGTTGGCTGGTCTGCTGTCAGTGGGTGGAAGACATTGCGGCCGCGTCGGCATAGCGCGGCACGGTGCGGGACCAGTAGTAGCACCCGCGAATCCAGCCGGACATGCCTTCCACGTAACCGACGCCGGCGGGGCTCAGCTCCGGCTTGATCTTCTCGTAGAGCGTCTCGAACTCGTCGATGGTGCTGTTGATCCGTCGGATGGCCAGCGTGACGGCCTGCGGCAGGGAACACTTGTACGCACGCTGATAGGCGAGGGCCAGGTTGATCATTCCGCCGGTCCGCTGCTCCTTCACCGAGGAGAAGAGGTCGGCTATCCACACTGCCGCATCGATCGAGAGACGCCTCAGGCGCCGCATTGTGGCGTGATGCAGGTCCTCGGGGGCGAGTTCGCAAGGCTGCGCGGCTTCGTACAACGGATAGAAAGGCTCGATGCCCGCGGTCAGCGAACGTATCGAGTTGCACAATCCCATCCGCACCGGAGGAGAGTGTGTCTGGGCCACCGCCTCGTACAGCAGACCGTGCACGTACTCGCGGCTGTTCCAGGCCCACCGTGCGGCCTGTGCGGGTGTGCACCGTTCCTGGACCTGGCGGTGGAGATCGGCGAGGGCCGCCCCGAGGGGCGTGACGGGCGGCTGGCCGTCGCGCAGGATTCCGATGCTCTCGCTGAGCATGGGCAGGAGGCGGCCCGGTCGGCGTCGGCCGACCTCTTCCGCCAGGTCGTCGAAGATGAACTGGTAGGCGATTTGGTTGGCCACGATCTGGAGGACGTCGCGGTCCACGGTCGGGCTGTTGTAGGAGGCGAGTTCCGCCGGGCGGGTTTTGGCGATCATGGCCGCCACTGCCGGGTCGTCGGTCAGTCCCCAGGTACGCAGCCAGGTGTCGACGCCTGCCGCCGATTCGGATTCATGGCGGTTGCTCAGGAAAGGGAACGGCATGTAGAGATTGGCGTCGATGAGGTCCTTCAAGTTGTCCGCGGGAATTTCTTCTTGCAGGGCGAGCGTGATTTCCTCATGCGTCGTCGACACCGTTGTCACCTGCCGTTCGGGGATCCTGTGTACGGGATGTCACCGTGGTTGGGGGAGCGAGAGAACGGGCGCGCGGCGGTGTGCCGACCGGTATGCGTGAGCGTGGTTCGCAGATCATCTGCAGCGACCTCGGGCCCAACGTCGCCGCGGGGCGCGGTTGTTGGACGGGGCCGGGCGGATGGCGCAGCCGCCAGTGACCGGCGATGACCGCGACGGCCACCGTGGCCTCCGCCATCGCGAACGCGTCACCGATGCACTTGCGGCTTCCCGTGGCGAAGGGGAGCATCGCGCGGTGCTGTGCGGCGCTGCTTCGCTCCGAACCCGGCAACCAGCGCTCGGGCAGGAACAGTTCGGGGTCGGGGAACGACGCGGGATCGTGGTGCAGGAGATAGGGGCTGTACAGGACCGTGGCGCCCCGGGGGAGTCGGCACCCGGCGAGCTCCGTCTCTCTGGTCGTGACGCGGGTGAAGAGCCAGCCCGGTGGTGAGTGGCGCAGCGTCTCGGTGACCGCGGACCGGGTGTAGGTGAGCCGCGACAGGTCGTCGAGGCCGGGCCGTCGCCGCCCGTCGAGCACGGTGTCGACCTCGGCGTGCAGCCGGCGCTCGGTCTCCGGATGCTGTGCCAGGAGGCTGAAGGCGGAGGCCATGCACAGTGCGGTGGTTTCCACGCCGGTGAGCAGGAGCGTCATGAGCTGGTCGTGGACTTCCTGTTCGGTGACCGCCGCGTCCTCGCCCCCGTCGCGCGCGGCAGCCAGCAGCGTCCCCAGCACGTCGTCGCGGGGAGCGCCCCGCCGCCGTTCCGCCATGACGGAGTCGATGATCCCGTGCAGCCGGTCGACCGCACGCCGATAGCGACGGTTCGCCGGCGTGGGGACACGGAACGGGGCGTCGACCGGCACGACCGTGCGGACGAACAGGCCACGGACGATGGTGCCGAGGGCGATGCGCACCTGGGCGGCCCTGGCGTCGTCGAGCGAGTCCGAGAGGAGGACGCGGCTGGTCACCCTTGTCGTCAGGGCCATCATCGCCGCGCTGACGTCGATCCTCTGTCCGGCCTGCCATGCTCGGCACACCGACTCGGCCTCCTCGCCCATCAGTTCCGTGTAGTCGGCGACGCGGGAGGCGCGGAAGTCGGGCTGGAGCAGCGTGCGCTGCCGTCGGTGTGCCGCCTGGCGGCAGGTGACCACACCGTCACCCATCAGGGCCCGGAGCCTGTCGTACTGCGACCCTCCCTTGTCGAAGGTGCGCGGGTCCATGAGCACCCGGTGGACCAGCTCGGGGTGGCACACCATCCAGGCCCGCAGCGGGCCCAGGCGTAACTCGACCAGGTCGCCTCGGGCGGGCAGGGAATTGAGAAAAGCCAACGGGCGACGGAACAAAGCGATACCGTGGCTGATGCTTGGGAATATGCCTGGCGCAGTGCCCACAGTCCATAGTCGATCCGGTTCGGGCATGGCGTCGCTCATCGAATACCACCTGCCTCAGTCGACTCACGTAAATCGGTGAACGTGCCACCGGCTCGGTGCTTGAGTCATGTCCTGCCCAGTTCAACTGCTGTCGGCTCCCCAGATCCACTTTCCGTGGGGGCGCACAGGAGCACAAAGAGGCGTTGGGTGAAACATTGTTGATGCATGCTGCATTTACTGGAATTGCCTTTCGTCACTCAAGTGGCCTTTTGTAAAGGGGCACATCAGGGGGACGAAAAAGAGGAACCGGCGGGACCGGATCCTGTACGGGGCGGCAGTTCGTCCGCATCGCGCACGAGGCCCGCGACATGGTCGGTGATCGTGTCGAGGATGTCCGCCCAGGCCGCGTCGTCGCCCAGCACAAGGAAGTTCAGGGTCAGACCGTCGGTCATGGCGGCCAGATAGCGGGCCAGCACGGGGGCCGGGACGCGGAGTTCGAAGTCCATGCTGCGGGCGAGCTGCTCGACGAGCTCGGTGTAGGTGTCGCAGTACAGCTGGTACTGCCGTCGCGCCAGATGCTCGAACCCCGGCTGACGCAGGGCGTACTGCGTCAGCTCGTACGTGAGCATGTGCTCGCCGGGATGCGCGGACACATGGTCCCAGTAGGCCTGGAAGCCGGCCCGGACGGTCTCCCGAAGGGTTGCCTTCGGCCTGATCGCCTCCCTGACCACCGTGACGGAGTGCTCGGTGATCGTCGTGATGACGGACTCGATCAGGGCCTGCTTGGAGTCGAAGCAGTAGTGGAAGACGCTCAGGGACAGACCGGCCTCCGCGGCGATGGACCGGGTCGTCGTCCTGGAGACGCCGTCCCGGGTCATCGCGCGGATGGCCGCTTCGGTGAGCTGCCGACGCCGTTCGGTCGACGGCATCCGTGCCATGGGTGTTCCCTTCGTTCCGGTGGGCGTCAGCTGCTGTAGACGCCCACCTCGTAAAGGGAGTAGCCCCAGTCGGTGCCCCGGTCCAGCCCGAGGATCCGTACATGGCGGGCCGGTACGCCGTTGAACCGGGCCGTGTCCAGACCGCCGTCACCGGCGGTGGTGGACCAGACGGACTGCCAGGTGGTGCCGTCGGTGGAGACCTCGACGCGGTACGACTTCGCGTAGGCGCGCTCCCATTCGAGGGTGACACGCCTGACCGTGCTCGTGGAGCCGAGGTCGATCCGGAGCCACTGGTCGTCGCTCCAGTCGCTCGCCCAGCGGGTGTCCGTGTTCCCGTCCACGGCCCGGCCGGGGGCGTAGCTCGTGAACGGGTTGGACTCCGACGAACTGGCCGACGCGGAGGCGCCCTTGGCGAGATTCACCCCCGCCTTGTGCCGCTCGGACGCGCCCCAGGTGTCGAGATACGACTCGGCGCCCCGGAAGAGGTCGTCCACGACGTCCTGGCCGCCGACTTTCCGGATGTCCTCGATCCAGTCGGGGACCAGCCCGTAGTGCGAGGCCCCGTCGGTGTTCAGGTCCCAGGTGCGAGAACCGGTCGTCTGCTTGTCGATGACCGAGCCGCCGTCGGTGCTGCGGAAGGGATACGTCACGGGGTTCGAGGCGTCCGCGCCGCGCGGGGCCGGCCAGCCGCCGACGCCGTTCATGTCGGTGCCGTAGCCATATCCGACGTCGTACTTTTCGCGCAGTGCCTTGGTGCGGTCCGCCTCCGCGCTGAACCCCTCGGATCCGCGCATGTACTGGGCGACGAAGCCGCCGAGACCGTACACGCGCTCAGTCCAGTTGGGGTCCATCCAGCTGTGCGAGGAGAGCGCACCGGGGTAGGACTCCGACTCGAAGATGTCGAGGACCCGCCCGGTGGCTTTGACGCTCATATGGTCGACGTCGAGCATCATGTTGCGCTGCATCATGCCGCGTACGGCGTATTCCCCGAGCTCGGTGAGCCCGCGTTTGTTGCACTGCGCGTCGTCGTCGTACGACGGGACCTCGACCCCCGCCGGCAGCTCCTTCTCGGCGCTCGGCGCCGCCGCACCCCCGATAGGGTTGTCGCGCCGCGGGCCCGTGCACTTCTCCGTCTGCCAGAAGGTGCCGGTCGAGAGGAACTGGCCGACGTTGATCGCCGTACCCAGGCTGCCCTCGTCGAAGCGGACCCCGCAGAGCGCGTTGTCGAACTTGTGGCAGAGGAACATGCTGCGTACGCCCAGGTCGTACAGCTCGTCCAGACCGGCGTCGATGTCGTCCTTGTCGCACTGGGCGATGTCCAGGATCTGCTTGCAGCCGAACGGCTCGGAGGTCTCGACGCCCAGGACGACGGCCAGCTTGCCCTGCTCGATGACGCCCCGGGCCTGCTCGCTGTCGGTGACGATCCGGAACCAGCCCTTGCCCGTGCCGCCGTACATCTTGTCGATGTGGGCCTGTAGATCGTACGTCAGCTTCGCCTGCAGACGGATGGACGTCATCTCGTCGCAGCTGCGGTCCTTGAAGGGGTAGACCGAGCAGATCACACCGTTGGTGACGAGGTCGTTGACGAGTACGCGCTGGCCGCCGCGCCAGGCCCGCTCCACCCAGGCGTAGTAGTTCTGCTGGTGGGTCAGCGAGTCGTAGGCCGGCCAGTCCTTGAAGGTGGGCCACCCGTCGGGGTCGTGCTTGCCGTCGCCGCCCTTGGTGATGAAGTCGAAGACCGCGAGCGAGCCGTCGGGGTAGTGCTCGGGGCAGTCCTTGAGCGCGTCGGCCACTCCCGCGTCGGAGAACGGCTTGCCGCAGATGAGTCGGCCGCCGAAGCCCTCGTTGGCCATGATGTGGTTGTGCGCGTCGACGAACCCGCGTACCTCGCCCTGGGAGTTGGTCCCCTTGAAGGGCTCACCGGTGACGTTGACCTGGGAGTCGGGCGCGGGTCGCGCGACCGGGTTCCACCAGTCCGTCCCTGCCGCGGAACTGGGGGTGGGGCCGAGTGTCACGGCCATCACGAGCAGGAGCAACGACAGAACCGTGACCGGTCTGCGCCTGTGGTGCGGCTGTTGAGTCATGGTCATCACCCACGTCTTCGGTCGGCGGACGGCGCAGTCGATGAGCCGGCCGGTCGGGGCTCGACACCCCACGGCTGGTTGTCATGACTCGTGCAAACGATGGGTCGAGAATCGCGACTGACGTGAACGGAGTCAAGAGTCCGGGACGGATGACCTGATGGTTCGTCGGCCGCGACGGGTCGCGGCGATGAACGGCTGGTGCACATGGACCTCTTGACGGCCCGTTGGTCTAGTCCTACCTTCCAGTCAGTCGTTCAAAAAGGCAGTCATCGTTCATGTCTGTGAATCTCGACTGCCCCCCCACACCCAAGGAGCCGACATGCTCACGCGCTTTCGGGCGCTCACCGTGACCGGTGCGGTGTGCGCTTCAACGTTCATGGCCCTGCCGAACGCCGTCGCCGAGGTGGAACCCGGCGGCTGGACCTCGGTCTCTCCCACCTACACCGTCCAGGAGCGAGGCTGCGGACAGGTCGACGGACTGACCTTCCAGCTCACCTGCTCCACGGCCAGCGGCGACCAGCGCGCCGAGCGGCGGTACGCCACCTACACCGGTGGCACCCGCCAGTTCGAGGGCTACTTCCGGATCAGCAGCCTCAGCGGCACCCGCATCAGCCTCAAGCAGACCTTCAACGAGTCCGCGGCGGGCCCGTACTTCATGCTCGCCGTCGAACGCGGCGGGCGCCTGTACGCGGTCCACGGAGGCGCCACCCTGTCGAACGCGGGCACCGTCGGTGCCACGGTCCGCGTCAACACCGTTCACCAGGTGGGCAGTTCGCACCGCACGTACATCAACGGCTCACTCCAGCACACCTACGCGAGCCCCGGCGGCAGCTTCTACGACAAGTTCGGCGCCTACCGCACCAACAGCGGCAGCGGACCGGCCACCGTCGTGTGGAGCAACGTCCGCTTCTGGCGCAAGTAGCCGAGAACCCATGAGTGTTCCCGTACGCATCGCAGCGCCGACAGCTCTCGTCCTCGCTCTCGTCCTGGCGCTGTCGGCCTGCTCGGCCACGTGGACGACAGGCGGGAGAGGGGTGGACGGAGGTCCCGCGACCGCCGGGCACCCCGTGGCAGGGGAGGCCGATGCCGCCTCGGGGGTCGTGCTTCATGCCGAGCGCACCACGCCCACCGACATCGACCTGCGCTGGCGGGGCGGCGGTTCGGGTGCCTCCGGCCACGTCCTCGAATTCGCGACGGAGGAGTCGGGACCGTACACCGTCCTGCAGTATCTGCCGCCTCAAGTGACGAGCTACCGGCACCCCGACCTGATGCCGAACACCACCTTCCTCTACCGCCTGCGCGCCTTTCGGGGTCCTGTCTCGGAGCCGGTGAGCGTCACCCTCCCGAAGGGGGAGCTGACGGCGGCGGACGAGAACTCCAGCCACGACTGGCTGCCCGCTCGCAAGGATCCGAAGCGGACGGTCCCGGGCCGGCCCCTCCGTTCCACGGGTGCCGGAGCCCCCACCGGGTTCAAGGCCACGGTCAAGCATGCGAACGGCATTCTCTTCATGTGGACGGACCGTGCCTCCGACGAGTCGGGGTTCCTGCTGGAGGCCCGTACGAGGACGGGCTCGGCGTACCAACCCGTCGTGGTCCTCGATCCCGACGTCAATTCCACAGGTCTGATCACCCTGCCCACCGAGAAGGAGGCGTCCTACCGGGTCCGGGCCTTCACCTACGGAGAGCGGTCGAACGTGGTCCGGCTGACCACCGGCGAGTCCACCGGTCCCTGACCTGCCTGACACGGACCGGACCAGGATGGTAGAAGCAGGACATGACCACTTGTTCCACCTGCACATTCACCTCCGGCACCACCCGCACCTCCTCCCCGGCCGGCGCACGATGACCGCGGGCATCGACACCCCCGACAGCAGGGGCCGCACCGGACTCGACCGGATCGGCCTGGACCTGACGGGAAACCACCGGGTCAAGGTGCGGGGCGTGAAACTGCTGTCCTGCCACTGGTACGTGGAGCGCACCACGACCTTCGACTTCCAGCACGCCGACGGCACCTGGTCCACCCAGGAGCGCGAAACGCACGACCGCGGCAACGGCGCCACGATCCTGCTCTACGACGCAGACCGCGAAACCGTGCTGCTCACCCGTCAGTTCCGCTATCCCGTGTACGTCAACGGCCACCCGGACGGGATGCTCGTCGAGACCCCCGGCGGACTGCTGGACGAGGACGACGAACACCCCGAGGTCGCCGTACGACGCGAAGTCATCGAGGAGACCGGCCACACGGTCGGCGACGTCCAGCGGGTCTTCGACGTCTATATGAGCCCGGGATCGGTCACCGAGCGCGTGACCTTCTACGCGGCCTCGTACGGACCGGCCACCCGCACCCACGAGGGCGGCGGCCTCGACGAGGAGGGCGAGGACATCGAGATCGTCGAACTGCCCTTCCGCCAGGCCCTGTCCATGATCCGCACCGGCGAGATCGCCGACGCCAAGACCATCATGCTGTTGCAGTGGGCGGCGCTGGAAGGGCCGTTCAGCGGGAAGGACACGTCCGCCGCCGAGTAGTCCACCCGGCACGCATGGAACCCGGGTGGTCCACTCGGGTTCCATGCGTGCTCAGCGGAGCAGCAGTTGGACGATCGCGACGGTGCCGACCGCCACGATCAGGGCTCGTAGGGCCGCGGGGCTGAAGCGGCGGCCGAACTTCGCCCCGAACTGGCCGCCCAGCGCGGAGCCGCAGGCGATCAGTGCGACGGCCGTCCAGTCGAAGTCCGCGACGAAGAGGAAGAACGTCGCGGCGGCCGTGTTGACGATGGCGACCAGGACGTTCTTGACGGCGGTGAGCCGCTGCAGCGACTCGTCCAGGAGCGTCCCCATCACGGCCACGTAGATGATTCCCTGCGCGGCGGCGAAGTAGCCGCCGTAGACGCTGGCGAGGGTCAGGCCGGTGAACAGCAGAGGGCCACCGTCCCTGCGGGCCGGGACGCCGGTCCGTTCGCGCCTGCCGCGCAGGTACTTGCCGATCAGGGGCTGGAACGCGACCAGAACGAGGGCGAGCCCCACCATGACCGGCACGATCCGCTCGAACGCCGTCGCGGGGAGGGCCAGCAGGAGCGTGGCGCCCGTCAGGCCTCCCAGCAGGGCACCGACGCCCAGTTTCAGGATGCGCCGGCGCTGGCCGCGCAGTTCCTCCCGGTAGCCGAAGGCTCCGCTGATGTTGCCGGGGATCAGCCCGAGCGCGTTGGAGACCGTGGCGGTGACGGGCGGCAGGCCGGTGGCGAGCAGAACCGGAAAGGTGATGAGCGTCCCCGAGCCGACGGCGGTGTTGATGCCGCCCGCGCCCACCCCGGCGGCGAACACGGCGAGACCTTCCAGTGGTGTCACGCGGTGCCCTGCCCGGCGTGATCGCCGCCCGTGATCGGCTCGACGGCGGAGACGGTTCGGCGGAAGCGGCACCGGGAGACGTTCATGGAGCCGACGCTAGGCGGCGGACACTTCGGCACCGGCCGAAGTGTCCCGGCTGCTCCCGCC
>NZ_JAPWHT010000949.1:0-977 GCF_027270795.1 Streptomyces sp. ActVer | reverse complement strand
CCGGTTGGCGGTGAGGACGGTCGCAGGACGGTCAGTACGTGCGCGGGCCGGTGCCCGGGCGCCAGGCGTACGTAGTTCGTCCTGCCCCAGTGGTAGGTCTCGCCGGTGAGCTCGTCGCGCACCGGCATCGACTCGTGCCAGTCGAGGCCGAGTCGTGGCATGTCCAACGAGACCGTGGCCTCCTGGGTGTGGTGAGGGTCGAGATTCACCACCACCAATACCCTGTCGGACTCGTCGTGCTTGCTGTACGCGATCACCGCATCGTTGTCGGTGTCGTGAAAGTGGAGATTCCTGAGCCGGCGCAGTGCGCTGTGCTGCCGTCTGATCCGGTTCAGGGAACCGATGAGAGGCGCGATGGAACGTCCGTCCCGCTCGGCCGACGCCCAGTCCCGGGGCCGCAGCTGGTACTTCTCCGAGTCGAGATAGTCCTCACCGCCCGCCCTGAACGGGGTGTTCTCGCACAGCTCGTACCCGGCGTACATTCCCCAGGCCGGCGAAAGGGTCGCCGCCAGAACGGCCCGTACTTCGAAAGCCGGCCGGCCGCCGTGCTGGAGATACCCGGGCAGGATGTCGGGCGTGTTCACAAAGAAATTGGGACGCATGTACGCGGCGACGTCGTCACTGGAGAGTTCGGTGAGGTATTCGGTCAGTTCGGCCCTTGTGTTGCGCCAGGTGAAGTAGGTGTACGACTGCTGAAATCCCACGCGTGCCAGGGCATGCATGATCTCCGGGCGGGTGAACGCCTCGGCCAGGAAGATGACATCGGGGTCGGTGCGGTTGATGTCGTCGATCACCCGCTCCCAGAACAGCACCGGCTTTGTGTGCGGATTGTCCACGCGGAAGATCCGTACACCGTGGCTCATCCAGAACCGCAGAATCCGCCCGGTCTCGGCGACCAGCCCCGGCATGTCCTTGTCGAAGGCGATCGGATAGATGTCCTGGTACTTCTTCGGCGGGTTCTCCGCGTACGCGATCGT
>NZ_JAPWHT010000948.1:0-980 GCF_027270795.1 Streptomyces sp. ActVer | reverse complement strand
CGCCCCCTGGCAGAACTACGATCCCTGGGCCGCCGCCCCCCTCCAGCAGAACGGGGCGGCCGTCGAGAGCACGACCGGGCGGCGTCGGCGTACGAGGCGGGCGCTGGTCCTGGGGGCCGCGCTCCTCGCCCTCGTGTCCGGCGGCGTCGGCGGGGCCGTAGGGGCGTATCTGGAGCGCAACGGCGGGATCGACGACGTCGAGCTGCCGCAGGCCGGCACCGAGGCCAAGGGACGGGCCGCGGACAGCGTGGCCGGGATCGCGGCCAGCGCGCTGCCCAGTGTGGTGACGCTGCATGTGAGCGGGTCGGAGTCGCAGGGCACCGGCACCGGGTTCGTGCTCGACCAGCGCGGCTACATCCTCACCAACAACCACGTGGTCGACCCGGCGGACGGCAGCGGCGACATAACCGTGACCTTCAGCGGCGGCCAGACCGCCAAGGCCAAGGTCGTCGGTCACGACAGCGGCTACGACCTCGCCGTCGTGAAGGTGAGCGGTGTCAGCGGTCTCAAGCCCCTGGCCCTCGGCAACTCCGACAACGTCCAGGTCGGTGACCCGGTGGTGGCCATCGGCGCCCCCTTCGGCCTGGAGAACACCGTCACCGCCGGCATCATCAGCGCCAAGGAGCGTCCCATCACGGCGGGCGGCGAGGAGGGCGACGGCAGCGACATCTCGTACGTGGACGCGCTGCAGACTGACGCCCCGATAAACCCCGGCAACTCGGGCGGCCCGCTGGTCGACTCCAAGGCCCGGGTCATCGGCATCAACAGCGCCATCCGCTCCGCCGACAGCGGCTCGGACCTGGAGGACGGCCAGTCCGGCTCGATCGGCCTCGGGTTCGCCATCCCCATCAACCAGGGCAAGCGCGTTGCCGAGGAGCTCATCAACACCGGCAAGGCCACGCACCCGGTGATCGGCGTGACGCTCGACATGGACTACAGCGGCGACGGCGCCCGCGTCGGCACCAAGGGCAACGACGGCA
>NZ_JAPWHT010000947.1:0-984 GCF_027270795.1 Streptomyces sp. ActVer | reverse complement strand
CGGTACGGGCCGCGCTGGCGTACGCCGACGGAGGCGTGGTGCTGAAGAAGATCGACTCGCTGCTGCGGGGCAACCTCGCCGTCGAGGCGGCCGCCTACGCGACCGGCGCCAGGGGTGTCGTGATCGCGCCCGCCCTGCCCGTGGCCGGCCGTACCGTCCGCGAGGGCGTCGTCAACCTGCACGGCACCGCCCTGCACACCACCGACGCCTGGCGTGCGGAGCCGGGTGCGGCGCCCGTATCGGTGGGGGCCGCCCTGGGCGGTGTACCGACACGGGTGGTGCCACTGGCGACGGTGCGCGCGCCCGAGCCCCCGCTGTACGACCGACTGCGGGCGCTCGTCGCCGAGGGGTACCACCCGGTGTGCGACGCGGAGACGGACACGGACCTCGACGCGATCGCCGAGGCGGCACTCCGACTCGGCCCGGGGATACGCCTGATGGGCACGGGCGGGCTCGCGGCGGCACTCGGACGCAGGCTCGCCCAGGCGGACGGGACGGCCTGGGCCCGGCTTCCAGGAAGAGATGGTGACCGTTTCACGGAAGCCGACCGGGACCATCCCACCGGAACGGACACGCCCGGTCCCGCAGGAGCCGACGGTGTGTCACCGGCCCCCGACGGCACCCCCTCCAGACCTCTACTGGTGGTGGTCGGTACCGCCGAGCCCACCGCCGTTGCGCAGATTGCGCAACTCGTCGCGGCCGGTGCGCGCCACGTTCCGCTGCCCGCACACACTCTCACCGACCACTCCACCCGGCTGCCCCCGAACATCCGCACAGAAGGCGGCCGAACGACGGACGGCGTCACCGTCGTCAGCATCGACGGCACCCACGCCGTCCACCCCGGCGCGGCCCGCGGCCTCGCCGCTGGCCTCGCCCACGCGGTCGCCGAGGCGGCGCACGAGAGCGACCTCGTCCTGACCGGCGGCGAGACCGCCCACCGGGTCCTCGACGCACTCGGCATCCGCGAACTCCTGCCGCTCGACC
>NZ_JAPWHT010000946.1:0-984 GCF_027270795.1 Streptomyces sp. ActVer | reverse complement strand
GTCGCGCTGCCCGCCCCGCGCCGGCCCCTCGCCGAGAGCGAGGACGCCGACCGGCTGCGCCCCAAGGCGCGGGCCGAACTCGGCGCGACAGACCGGCCGTTGCTGATGGCCGTCGGCTCCCTGGACCGGCACCGGGGGTACGACACGCTGCTGGACGCCACGCGCGCGTGGCGGCGGCTCGATCCCGTACCACTGGTCGTGATCGCCGGGGAGGGGCCGCTGCGCGGTGAACTCCAGCGGCGCATCGTGAACGAGGGGCTGCCCGTGCGTCTCGTCGGCCCGCGTGACGACATCGGGGAGTTGCTGGCCGCCGCCGATCTCGCGCTGCTGCCCGGCAGCTGGGAATCGCGCTCGGTGCTCGCCCAGGAGGCCCTCCACGCGCGCGTGCCGCTCGTCGCGGCGGCCGCCGGAGGCATCCCCGAACTCGTCGGCGACGCGGCCGAACTCGTTCCGCACGGAGACTCCGAAGCGCTCGCCGAGGCCGTCGAGGCTCTTCTCGCCGACCCCGCCCGGCGCGAGCTCCTCAGGGACAAGGGCACGCTCCAGGTGGCCACTTGGCCGACCGAGGACGAGACGGTGGCCCAGGTCCTCAGCGTGTACGACGAACTGACCAAGCCGTTGCCGCTGCCGTAGGACAGCTCCAGTAACACGGCTTTCGTAGGGCGGCAGGCGGGGGCGGTCCTACGTCCTACGGGACGAGTCTGCGGGCCCTCAGCGCCAGGCTCAGGGCCAGTACCGTCTGCGGGTCGTCGAGGTCCGTTCCGAGCAACTCCCCGATCCTCGCGAGGCGGTTGTAGAGCGTCTGCCGGTTGAGGTGCAGTTCGCGCGCGGTCTCCGCCTTGCGGCCCGCGTGCGCCAGATACGTCTCCAGGGTGGGCAGCAGCGGAGGCTTGGAGCGGTTGTCGTGGTCGCGGAGCGGGCCGATGGCGTGGTCCACGAAGGCGGCCAGGTCCCGGTGGTCCCGCAGCCGCCACAGCAGCAGGT
>NZ_JAPWHT010000945.1:0-992 GCF_027270795.1 Streptomyces sp. ActVer | reverse complement strand
CGACGCACCTACAAAGCCACCCTCAGCATCAACATCTTGACGCCGACGATCAGCCCGTAACTTCACGGCCTTGCCCTTTGGGGCGCCGCTGGACCAGCCTAGTCGCCGGGGCGCGCCCCTGTCCGTGGATCTTGGGGCGGGAAAAACCGGTGGCCGTGGCGTCCGGTTCGACGGGATGATCCGCGATGACCGAACTGTCTGCAGAGGGAGCCGTGATGGGCGCCGACGAACCCGAGGTCCGTACGACAGCAGGTGTGGTGCGGGGAGCCGGAGAGGCGGCGGGATCGGCGGTGTTCAAGGGGATCCCGTTCGCCGAACCGCCCGTCGGAGCCCTGCGGTTCGGGGCGCCGAGGCCCGTGCGGAGCTGGGACGGCGTACGGAAGACGGTCGCGTACGGGACGCCGCCTCCGCAGTCCGCCGCGTTCGGCATGGACGCGCTGGTGTCCGGCGACGCGGTGGACGAGGGGGACTGGCTGACCCTGAACGTCTGGACGCCCGACCCCGGCCCCGGCGCGGGGCTGCCGGTCATCGTGTGGATGCACGGCGGCGCGTACGTCATCGGGATGTCGGGCCTGCCCGAGTACGACGGCGGCCGGCTGGCGCGGGAGGGTGCCGTCGTCGTGGTGACGCTCAACTACCGGGTCGGCATCGAGGGGTTCGCGCACATCGAGGGGGCGCCCGCCAACCGGGGCCTGCTGGACCAGGTCGCCGCGCTGGAGTGGGTGCGGGACAACATCCGTGCCTTCGGCGGCGATCCGGGCCGTGTCACGGTCGTCGGCCAGTCTGCGGGCGCGGGTTCGGTGGCCGCGCTGCTCACGATGGAGCGCGCGGCCGGGCTCTTCGGCCGGGCCGTCGCACAGAGCGTGCCCGGTACGTTCTTCTCGCCCGAGCTCGCCGCCGACATCGCCCGGGAGTTCGCCGCGGACCTGGGCGTGCGGCCGACGGTGGAGGACCTGGGCGCGGTGGCGCCGCGACGGCTGCCCGCGGTGGCG
>NZ_JAPWHT010000944.1:0-995 GCF_027270795.1 Streptomyces sp. ActVer | reverse complement strand
GACGCCGTCGAGTCCGCGCGCACCCTCGCCCACGAGGCGGGGACCGAACTCCTCGTGCGCCAGGGCCAGTACGGGCCGTGGCACCCGGGCCGCTGCGCCGAGCTCGCCGTCGTCGTCGACGGCGCCGAGCGGGTCATCGGGTACGCGGGCGAGCTGCACCCCGGTGTCCTCAAGGGCCTGGGACTGCCCGCGCGGACCTGCGCGATGGAGCTGAACCTGGACGTGCTGGAGCAGGCGAGTGCCGGGCTGCCCAAGGGCCCGCACCTGTCGACCTTCCCGGTCGCCACGCAGGATGTCGCGCTGGTCGTCTCCGGGGACGTCCCCGCGGCCGACGTCGAGGCCGCGCTGCGCGAGGGGGCGGGCGAACTGCTGGAGTCCATCCGGCTGTTCGACGTCTACGAGGGCGAGCAGCTCGGCGAGGGGCGGAAGTCGCTGGCGTACGCGTTGCGCTTCCGCGCGGATGATCGCACGTTGACCGTGGACGAGGCCTCCGCGGCGCGTGACGCCGCCGTTGCCCTCGCGGGTGAGCGTGCGGGGGCCGTTCTTCGGAGCTAGCTCTCTGCAAGTGGCGCCGGGGAACTGCGGGTTGATGGCTTGCTGCGGCTGCGTCGTGGCTTGTCGCGCAGTTCCCCGCGCCCCTTTCAGGGGCCCGTGGCTGGTCGCGCTCTCGCGGCAGAGCCGCAAAATTCACAGCCCCGCGCCCCTTTCGGGGCGCTGTTCGCGTCACCTCACTCATTTGGGTGACAAGTGTGGGCGATCCAGGTCGATCGGGGCAGGCGGTCGACAGAATCGACCCGGCCGAACAGGCCGGTGCCTGCGCTGAACAGGGCCTTAGGGGGGCCATCGGCATGATCCATACCAAGGCTGGGGGTCTCCGTCGGGCCAGTCCCGGAGTGAGCCACCGGACACGATGGCGGAAGACCGTCTCCCGGACGCTCGGTCGCACACCGGCCGACAGACTGCGCCGGGCCCGGGCCCGGGCCCGTCGGCCGGGC
>NZ_JAPWHT010000943.1:0-996 GCF_027270795.1 Streptomyces sp. ActVer | reverse complement strand
GGGGCGACGCCCGCCTCGGGCCGCGGTGCGCTCGCCGTCGTGCCGGACGGGCGGGCCGTCAGCCGGGTCGACGCCGCGCTGACCTCCGTACTGGGCGAGGGGCGGCATGCCGTGCTCACGGCCGAGGCCGGACCCGAGAAGAGGTACCGGCAGTGGCTCGCGGTGCGGCGCGGGTCCGTACGGGCCGTCGTGGGCACCAGGGCCGCCATGTTCGCGCCTGTGCAGGACCTGGGACTTGTCGCCATGTGGGACGACGGGGACGGCAGCCACAGCGAGCTGCACGCCCCCCAGCCGCATGCGCGGGAGGTGCTGTTGCTGCGGGCCGCGCACGACAAGTGCGCGTTCCTGCTGGGCAGTTGGAGCTGCACCGTCGAGGCCGCGCAGCTCGTGGAGAGCGGCTGGGCGGCTCCGATCGTCGCTGAGCGGGAGCAGATGCGGGGCGCGGCTCCGCTCGTACGGACCGTGGGGGACGGGGATCTCGCGCGCGACGAGGCGGCGCGGGCCGCGCGGCTGCCCACCCTCGCCTGGCAGGTCGTACGGGAGGGGCTGAAGCAGGGGCCGGTGCTGGTGCAGGTGCCACGGCGTGGCTATGTGCCGCGGATGGCCTGTGCACAGTGCCGGGCGGCCGCGCGGTGCCGGCACTGCGCCGGGCCCTTGGAGGGGCAGGACGCCGGCGGGCTGCGTTGCGGGTGGTGCGGCCGGGACGAGCCGGAGTGGCGCTGTCCCGAGTGCGGTGGGTTCCGGTTGCGGGCGCAGGTCGTGGGGGCGCGGCGGACCGCCGAGGAGCTCGGGCGGGCCTTTCCGGCGGTCCCTGTGCGGACGTCGGGGCGCGAGCAGATCCTGGACACCGTGCCGGGGGCACCCGCACTGGTCGTCAGCACGCCGGGCGCGGAGCCCGTGGCCGAGGGCGGGTACGCGGCGGCGCTGCTGCTCGACGGCTGGGCGATGCTGGGGCGGCCCGATCTGCGGGCCGGCGAGGACGCGTTGCGGCGGTGG
>NZ_JAPWHT010000942.1:0-1003 GCF_027270795.1 Streptomyces sp. ActVer | reverse complement strand
GAACGCCGCCAGGAAGCCCCGCCCGAAGGGCGAACCCCGCTTCCCCGACGGCCCCCGCCCCGACCCCGCCGGCTCCCACTTCGAGCGAAGAATCCGCAGCTTCCAGCCCCGCAGAAGCCGAGTGACCCAGGGCCAGGCGGACGCGCTGCAGCGCCTGTGGCCCAAGTGGGGCCTGGACATCGACGGCCGCCACCCCCTCGACCTCAGGGATCTCTTCGCCGCCGACATCCCGGTCGTCCTGGAGATCGGCTTCGGCATGGGCGAGGCCACCGCCCAGATGGCCACCGAGGACCCCACCACCGGCATCCTCGCCGTGGACGTCCACACCCCGGGCCAGGGCAACCTCCTGAACCTCGCGGACCGAGCCGGCCTCTCCAACCTCCGCGTGGCCAACGGCGACGCGATCATCCTGCTCCGCGAGATGCTGACCCCGGACTCCCTCGACGGCCTGCGCGTCTATTTCCCGGACCCCTGGCCCAAGAAGCGCCACCACAAGCGCCGCCTGATCCAGCCGGAGTTCCTCACCCTCGCCGCGTCCCGCCTCAAGCCGGGCGCACTGCTGCACTGCGCGACGGACTGGGAACCGTACGCCGAGGTCATGCTCGAAGTCCTCACCGCCCACCCGGACTTCGAGAACACCCAGCCGGACGGCGGCTACGCGCCACGCCCCGACTTCCGCCCCCTGACGCGTTTCGAGGGCCAGGGCCTGGACAAGGGACACGTGGTGAACGATCTGCTCTTCCGCCGCGTACCGCATACAGCGAACACGGGCAGCTGAGAGCCGCACGACGCACGGCCCGTACGGCCTGAAGGGGCCCACAAGGCGTAGCCACACAACGCACCGCACCCGCACCGCGCCGGCCCCGCCCCCACGCCCGTACAGCAGCGCCACGTCCCGGCCGCCGATCCGGGCATGCGTCATGATCTCCGAGGTGGAGTAGACGAGCCGCTGGCCCTCGCTCAAGTCGTAGCCCGCAACGAGGAGTTTGGCGTCCCGGCCGTC
>NZ_JAPWHT010000941.1:0-1004 GCF_027270795.1 Streptomyces sp. ActVer | reverse complement strand
GGGCATGACGATCGCGGGAGCGCGGCCCGCGACACCGAGGCCGCCAACTGGGCCGGTCTCGCCCTGCGCCTCGCACCGCACACGCCCGCCGTCGACACGGTCCGCCATCTGGTGCTCAGCGGCATGGCGACGAGCGGCCTGGCTGGACAGACGGCCCGGGCCCTCGCGGCGCTGGACCGGCTGCCCGATCCCGCCGTGGCGTCGCCCGCGCAGTTGCAGGACCTGATGGGGCGCGGCACGCTGCGGACGGTCACCGGCGATCTCACCGGCGCCCTGCGGGACCTCACCGGGGTGCTCGCGGCCGGCAGGACGCACACGGCACCCTTCCGTATGACGGCGGCCGGTGCGCTCGCCGCGGCCGAGTACCGGGCGGGCCACTGGGACGCCGCGCTCGGCCACTGCGAGCCGGCCCTGTCGCTCACCGACGACGGCGGTCAGTCGTACGCCGCCCTGTACTGCCGGATGCTCGCGACCCTCACCCACGCCGCCCGCGGCTCCTTGGCCGAGGCCCGGGAGCAGTTGCGCCGGATGACCGGGGGAACGGGGACCGGGGCGGGCGCGGGGGTGGGACCGGGAACGGCGGGGCCGGGCGGCACCGGTCCGACCGTGTGGACGGCGCTCGCCGAGGCCCACCTGGCACGAGCCCTCGGCCGGCCCGAGGACGTCGTGGCCGCGCTGGAACCGCTGCTTCCACCGGACGCCGAGGGCCGGGGCCGCGCCGGCCGTGGCGGAGGCAGCGGCGGAGAGGGAGACCACATGAACCCCCTCGCCTCCCTCGCCCCCCTCTCCCCTCTTGCTCACCTGGATCCCCTGGACCCTCTCGGTCACCTCGACGAGCCGGGTGCCGTGCCGTGGCCGGATCTTCTGGCCGACGCGTGGACCGAACTCGGGGAGCATCACCGGGCCGCACGGCTCCTCGGCAGGTACGAGGCACTCGCCCTGCGACGCGACCGCGCGGGCGCGCTGATGCGGGCCGCCCGGAGCCGGGGCACCCTGGCGGCCGC
>NZ_JAPWHT010000940.1:0-1004 GCF_027270795.1 Streptomyces sp. ActVer | reverse complement strand
CGCCGCCCCGCCGCCCGCGGACGACCGGCCTCGCGCCCTGCGCCCGAAGGGCGGCTGCACGACCGACTCCAGCGGTGGCGTACGGATCAAGGTGAACGCGGCGGGAGTGTCCGGCGAGGACCTGACGCTGGTACTGCGCCACCGGCACGGCGACGACGAGACGCGCGTTCCGCTGGAGCGCCCGGACGACACGAAGTCGCCCTGGACGGCGGAGCTGTCCCATCGCCGGCTCACCCTGGCCGAAGGCCGTTGGGACCTGCATGTCGAACGCGCGGAGGACGGCGCACGCCGTCGCCTCAAGGCAGGACTGGTCGAGCAGCGCGGCCTGCTGACGGCGAGACCCACGCCGTCCACACCGGGCGGGGCCTTCGCCTGGTGGATCCCGTACGCGACCAAGGACGGCTACCTGGCCCTGCGGACCTTCCACCGCCCGGCCCACGCGGAAGCCACCGCCCTGCGGACCGACGACGACTCACTGTCCGTCGAAGGCACCCTCCACGGAGCCGAACTCGGCGAGGGCGCGGCCCTGCTCGGCGTCTCGCGTGACGGGAGACCGTACGACTTCGAAACCCCGGCGACGCCCACGGGGGAGCTGACCTTCCGGGCGGACATCACGTCCCTGCCCCGCCCCACAGACGCCGACAAGCCGCTGTGGGACCTCTTCCTGCGCCCCGCCGCGGCCGACGAGCCCGTACGTGTCGGCCGAATCCTCGGCGACATCGTCGACCGCAAGGCCACGGACAAACACCCGAGCACAACCCTGCCCACGAGCTCAGGCCCTCCGACGGAGGCCCGCTTCTTCTTCACGATCACGAACGACGTGGCAATCAGCGCCCCTTGACGGGCACGGCCCCGCAAGGGGCGCGGGGAACTGCGCGACAAGCCCCCACTCACCCGCAGCCGCCGACCCACATCCCGCAGCCGAACTGTCAGGCGGACCGACGCCCGCCCCCCTGCCCTCCACGCGCACGCGAAGACCCCGCACCACCACGCCCCCGAGAACC
>NZ_JAPWHT010000093.1:0-28542 GCF_027270795.1 Streptomyces sp. ActVer | reverse complement strand
AGTTCGACCGACTCGAAGGGCGGGCCGCTCACGCCGAGCGCGGGTCCCGGCGGCAGCTCGGGGAAGTCGACCGTGCCGTCCGGGGCGACGATCGCGGGCAGACCGTGGCCCGCGGCGGCCATGGAACACCGGCCGCCGACCGGGTCGTACACCGCGTACAGGCAGCTGGCTCCCTTCGCCCGTACGCCGTCGGCGCGCGGGGCGGCCTCGGGGTCGTCCTCGTATCCGGCCCGGTCGACCAGGTCGTCGAGGTGGGCGAGCACCTCCTCGGGCGGCAGGTCCAGGTCGGCGAGGGTCTGTACGGCGGCCCTCAGCCGGCCCATGGCCGCGGCGGCCTCGATGCCGTGGCCGACGACGTCGCCGACCACCAGGGCGACGCGTGCGCCCGACAGCGGGATGACGTCGAACCAGTCGCCGCCGAGTCCGGTCAGCTCGTCGGCCGGCCGGTAGCAGGCGGCGACCTCCATCGCGTCCTGCTCGGGGAGCCGGTGCGGCAGCAGGTGGCGCTGCAGTACGAGGGCCGCGTCGCGCTCGCGGGTGTAGCGGCGGGCGTTGTCGAGGCACAGGGCGGCGCGGCCGACGACCTCCTCGGCCAGGCCCAGGTCGTCCTGGTCGAAGGGGTCCTGCCGGTGGCGCCGGAAGAACGTGGTGATCCCGAGCATGGTGCCGCGGGCCCGTACCGGCACGATCATCGCGGTGTGCAGGCCGAGGTCGAGGAAGGTGGCGGCCCGGTCTCCGGCGATGCCCGTGGCCCACTCCGGGGCCAGTGGGTCGAGCCGCTCCTCGATCCAGGAGGTGCCGCCGGTCAGCGCGCGGATGGGGGGTGCTTCGGGCAGGTAGGCGGCCACTTCGCCGATCTCGACGACGGCCTCGGGGACGCCTTCGTTCACCGACTGGTGGCCGGCCCGGCGCAGCGGCATCGCGTCCGTCCCGCTGAGCGGCCCGGCGACGGGTTCGCCCCCTTCGAGGACGGTCTCCAGCAGATCCACGGTGACGAAGTCGGCGAGTTCCGGCACCGCCACGTCGGCCAGCTCCTGGGCGGTGCGCACGACGTCCAGGGTGCGGCCGAGGCGCTTGCCCGCCCGGTCCAGGAGGGCGAGGCGTTCGCGGGCCCGGTAGCGCTCGGTGACGTCCACGACGGTGTAGTACACGCCGATCGGGTTGCCGTGGTCGTCGTCGAGGCGGGTGAAGGACATCGCGTGGGCGGTGTCCCGGTGCGGCGCCGAGCGGACCGTACCGATGTGTTCGTAGCCGACGACGGCCTCGCCGGTCTCCAGGACCTGGCGCATCACGGCCTCCAGGGCCTGGGCGTTGAGGCCCGGCTGGATGTCCGCGAGCCGTTTGCCGATCCGCCGGTGCGCGGGTCCGCCGCCGAACTGCTCCAGGGCGGCGTTCGACCACACGTACCGCAGGTCCGCGTCGACGATCGCTATGCCGATGGGCGAGTGCGAGGCCAGCAGCTCCAGCACCGTGCGGCTCATGTCCCAGCCCGCGGTGCCGGTCGAGTCGGCGGCCAGGACCACCCAGCGCGGCGGGCCCTCCGCGGCCTCCACGGCCGGGACGACCCGCACCGTCGTGACGACGGGGTGCCCGTCGCGGTGACGTACGGCGAGGAGCCCGGTCCAGCCGCCGTTGCGGCCGCAGCGGCGGGTCAGGTCGGGCAGGCGCGAGGCGTCCTCGGGCATCAGCAGATCGGCGGCGGCCCGGCCGACGACCTCGGCCCGGCGATAGCCGAAGAGCCGCTCGGCGTCGCCGGTCCAGCCGGCCACCGCCATGCGCGCGTCGAGCAGCACCACCGCGGCGTCCGCCATGTCGAACCGCCGCCGCGCCACGCCGCTCTCCTCGCTCGTCGCCACTGCGACCCCCTCCGTCCCGGGGAGTGGTCCGTTCCCGTACGCCACGCTCCGTGCACTCGCGCGATACGGGCCCAACGTACCGCCGCGGCCGCCTTCCGACCCCGGCAGCCGGACCCGATCAGGGGCGTACGAGCAGCTGGAAGTCGAACGTGTAGCGCGCGGCGCGGTAGACGTGGGTCCCGTACTCTACGGCCCGCCCGGTGTCGTCGTAGGCCGTGCGGCACATGGTGAGCAGCGCGGCTCCCTCCGGCTCGTCGAGCAGGGTCCCCTCTTCGGCGGTGGCGCAGCGGGCGCCCACGGTCTGACGGGCGCTGTGCAGGGTGATTCCGGCGGCCCGCAGCATCCGGTAGAGGCCGGTCTCCTCCAGCCGCTCGGTGTCCAGTTCGAGGAGCGTGGCGGGCAGGTAGTTGCACAGGTGTGCCACGGGTTCGCCGTAGGTGGAGCGCAGCCTTTCGAGCACGATGACGTCCCGGCCCTCGGGGATGCCGAGGGCCGCGGCGACCTCCGGCGAGGCCGACTCGATCTCGTTGCGCAGCACCCGGGTGGCGGGGTTCTGCCCGGCGGCCGCCAGGTCGTCGTAGAGGCTGCTCAGTTCCAGCGAACGTCTGACCTGGCTGTGCACCACCTGGGTGCCGATGCCCCGGCGGCGCACCAGCAGGCCCTTTTCCACCAGGGACTGGATGGCCTGGCGGACGGTCGGCCGGGACAGGCCGAGCCGGGCGGCGATGTCCACCTCGTTGCCCAGCAGGTTGCCCGGGGCGAGCGCCCCGTGCTCGATCGCGGACTCCAGTTGCTGGGCGAGCTGGTAGTAGAGCGGGATCGGGCTGCCCCGGTCCAGGGCGACCTCAAGACTGTCGAACGCTGCGGCGTTCGCCGGACGTGCGGTTTCGGTCTCTGCCACGGAGCCCCTCCCTTAACATGTCCGTCGGTACGTGGCTCTCGATCGTGTCGCGCGGGTACCCCGGACGGCTTCGGTGAGGCCGTGCCCGGGTCGGGCACGGCCTCCTTCGGGTGTGGCTTCCGTCAGGAGTTGCTGGGGAAACCGAGGTTGATACCGCCGCCGTCGGCCGGGTCGGGCCAGCGGGTGGTGATGACCTTGCCCTGGGTGTAGAAGGCGATGCCGTCGTTGCCGTAGATGTGATGGTCCCCGAAAAGGGAGTCCTTCCAGCCGCCGAACGAGTGGTAGCCGACGGGCACGGGGATCGGCACGTTGACGCCGACCATGCCGGCCTGGACCTCCAGCTGGAAGCGGCGGGCCGCGCCGCCGTCCCGGGTGAAGATCGCGGTGCCGTTGCCCCAGCGGGAGCTGTTGATCAGCGCGATGGCCTCGTCGTACGTCTCGGCACGGACCACGCACAGCACCGGGCCGAAGATCTCGTCCTTGTACGCGTCCGCGGTGACCGGCACCTTGTCGAGGAGCGAGACACCGATGAAGAAGCCGTCCTCGTGGCCCGGGACGGTGAAGCCGGTGCCGTCGACGACGACCTCGGCGCCCTGGGCGGCCGCGCCCGTCACGTACGAGGCGACCTTGTCGCGGTGCTCGCGGGTGATGAGCGGGCCCATCTCGCTGGCCGCGTCGCTGCCGGGGCCGATCTTCAGGCCCTTGGCCCGCTCGGCGATCTTGTCGACGAGCTCGTCGCCGGTGTCGCCGACGGCGACGACGACGGACACGGCCATGCAGCGCTCGCCGGCCGAGCCGTAGGCGGCGTTGATGGCCTGGTCGGCGGCGAAGTCCAGGTCGGCGTCGGGGAGAACCAGCATGTGGTTCTTGGCGCCGCCGAGTGCCTGTACGCGCTTGCCGTGCTCGATGCCCTTGAGCTGGATGTACTTGGCGATGGGCGTGGAGCCCACGAAGGAGACGGCCGTGATGTCCGGGTGCTCCAGGAGGCGGTCCACGGCGACCTTGTCGCCCTGCACGACGTTGAGCACACCGTCCGGGAGGCCCGCCTCGGAGGCGAGTTCGGCCAGCCGGTAGGAGGCGGAGGGGTCCTTCTCGCTCGGCTTGAGCACGAAGGTGTTGCCGCAGGCGATGGCCAGCGGGAACATCCACATCGGCACCATGGCCGGGAAGTTGAACGGCGTGATGCCCGCGACGACACCGAGCGGCTGGCGGATCGCGGCCACGTCGACGCGCGTGGAGACCTGCGTGGACAGCTCGCCCTTCACCAACTGCGGTACGGAACAGGCGAGTTCGACGATCTCCATGCCCCGGGCGACCTCGCCGAGCGCGTCGGAGTGCACCTTGCCGTGCTCGGCGGTGATCAGCTCGGCGATCTCGTCGCGGTGCGCGTCGAGCAGCTCGCGGTACTTGAAGAGGACGCTCGTGCGCTTGGCCAGCGAGGCGGTCCCCCAGCTCTCGAAGGCGGCCTTCGCGGAGGCGACGGCGGCGTCCACCTCGTCCACGGAGGCGAAGGGCACCTGCTTCTCCTGGGCGCCCGTGGCGGGGTTGTAGACCGGGCCGAAGCGGCCGGAGGCGCCCTCGACGGGCTTCCCCCCGATCCAGTGGTTCATGTTCTGCATGGTGTGGATCCTTTTCGTGAGCGGAGGGAGGTCAGAGGTGGCGGCGGCGGTCGACGACGCGCTCGTCGTACCGCTCGCGGGCGCGGGAGGCGGCGTCGCGGGAGGCGACCTCGGCGACCCACGCCCATCGCCGCGGTCAAGCCGCCGAAGCGCCGCAAGCGGAAGCCCAGCCCGGACACTCCGCGCACCGCCTTCGATATCCGGCCTCCCGCTCCCCGCCAGTCCCTCCTCGATGCCTGGCAGCGCATCCCACACCGGGTCAAATGGCTCGGATACCACGCCACCGCAGCCCTCGCCGGATGGCGTCTCGGCTGGGTCGACTGGGGCACCGACACCGCCGCCTGGTACGCGAACGGCCACTGGCTGAGCCCCTCCGCGTTCGCCCTCTACGGGCTCGGCACGGTTGTCGTCGCCCTGTACCGGCGCTCCCGCGGCTGGGTGTGGCTCGCCGCCTGGACCGCCGCAATTCCCGTCTCCTCCGTCGTCGCCGGGGTGCTGCTGTACGGCACCGGCTACCACCCTTAAGGACCCTTCGTGAACAGCGTGTTCGGCAACCTCGGCACCGTCGGCCTGGCCGTCGTCCTCACCGTGCTGCTCCTCGTCGGCATCCCCGGCGGCGGCAAGCTGAAGCCGCTCGGCTGGTGGCCCACCCTGATCTTGTCGATGCTCGCCGGGTCCGCGTACAAGGCGGCCGGGGGGATCTTCAAGCTGGTGCCGGACCTGGTCGGGAGCCTGATTGCCACGGTCAACGGGTTCGTGCCCGGGGTGACGATGCCTGCGCTCGCCCTCTCCCTGGCGATCTTCATCCTGTTCAAGCGGCTCACCACCAAGCAGGTCGGCCTGCTCGGTATCGGCTTCTGGTATGTCGCCGCAGGTGCGGGCGGCACGTGGGCGTACCTGTCCGACGCGATCACGAACCTCGGGACGAACCTCGCATGAGCTACTTCAGCCTGCGCAAAGAGCGCCCCGAACCCGAGCCGGAAGCCGTCGAGGAGGACTTCGTCGAGACGGCCGACGAGGAGCCGGAGGAGGCGACCGGGCAGGAGCAGCCGGCCGTCGCGCGCGGCCCGGTCCTCACCGGCCTCCTCGGCCCCGGCTCCTGGATCGCATCCCGCTTCGGGACCGGCCCGGCGTGGGCCGTGCACGCCGTCGCTGTCTGGGCCATCGGCTTCTACGGCGGCTGGATCGCGGCCGGCGTCATCCTCGTCTGGCTGCTCGCCGTGCTCCTCTTCGTCCCCCGTGAGCACCTCGAACGGGCCATCGCAGCCATCGAGCGCCGCACCCTCGGCAGGCAGACCCAGACCTCCGCCGCGACGGTCCCCGTCGGCGGCGAACGGGAGGTCGTCCGGCAGCTCCTCCTCGGCCTCATCGGGGAGGCCCACGGGGTGCACCTGCGGACGGTCCTCGCGCACCTCCAGGAGCACGGCCAGTGGGAGGGCCGCACGGTGGCTGATTTGCGCGTGCATTTGGAGGCCCTGGGGGTCCCCGTCCAGCCCAAGGTGAAGGTGGCCGGTACCCCCACCCGTGGGGTCCTCAAGGCCGATCTCGAAGCCCTCTCCCCGCCCGCCGAGACGGTCGCGTCTCCCGCCCCGTCTCCGCCCGTCTGACCTGCACGTCTACCTGTCGTCTCCCGTCTGGGAGACGGCCCGTCTACCCCCTCGTCTCCGGAGGAACCGCGATGCCGTTCGAGTACTTCTGCTTCGGCTGCGATGCCGTGTCTCCGGAGAGACGTGCCCGCGAAGCGGACGCCGAGGACGAGTTGATCGAGCACCGGCACACGATGCACGGCGGCCTCAGATCGGCGTCGGGGGACGGAGTTCGGCGCGTGCATTCGGAGGCGCGCGGCGACCGGTTCCTGCCGAAGGGCTCGTGCCTCGGTGTGTTGTTTCTGCTCGCGCTGGTCCTGGCGAACTGCTGGGGCCGCTGACCCATGAAGGAGACCTCCATGTGTGACGCCTGCGGGAAGAGGCTCAGCGCCCACTGCAAGCACTGCCAGTGCTGCAACCCGCGCGAGGTCGAGCACCCCGACACGTGCCCGGTACAGCAGCGGCGTGAACGCCAGCGCCGCTGACCCACAAAGCCCCGGGGCGGGCCGCTCCATCCGCCAAGAGAGCGCGGCCACGCCCCGGTTCCACCCATCCCATGAAGAGACAGGAGACCGCCATCATGGCGTTCCGTAAGTCGATCTCCCAAGAGGAACTCCGGGCGAATCAGCCGGCCGCGCAGAAGGGCCAGCAGACGACCGTCTATCAGCCGTCCCGTGGCGGGCACTTCCCTCCGGTGAAGAAGCCCGTGCCCGGCACGCCGCAGTCGAGTTGACGCGCCTGCCACACTGAAGTTCCCCCCTGAAGGCCCTGCCGGATCTACCCCCTCCGGTGGGGTCTTCGCCCGTTCCGTGCCCTGTTGTCGGTGCCGGCGGCTACGATCCGGGGCCTCCAACGTTCCGGGGGGAACCATGCGCAACACCGCTGCTCTGCTCGTCGCCTGCCTGCTCGCTGTCGGGGCGGTCGGCTGCTCGAAGTCCGCCGACGAGAACGCGAAGGACTGCGCCACCGCGCTCACCGAGAGGACCGGAGGCAAGGCGGACACGCCGACCGTCAGCGAAGCGGAGGAGCGGGTCGCCGCGCTCGACCAGACGCTCGCCGACATGGTCCGCTCCGGGTACCAGGGTGTGGCCAAGGAAGCGGCCGACGCGGTGGCGGAGAAGACCACGGAGGGCGGGAAGTCCCGGCCGGAGGCGTGCGAACCGCTGTCGAAGGACGACTACACGACGCTGCTGATGGCGAAGGCGATCGGCGGTCTGGGGTGGACGGGTGAGGGCGGGGAGTTCGACAAGCTGAAGATGGTGGAGAGCTTGGGCGACTAGCGCTGCCGTGAAGAGGCCCCGCACCGGAGTTCGGGCGGGGCCTTCGTCATGCGGCGGGCTACTCTGTTTCGGGCCCCGCGTGATGACGGGTGTCGTAGTGCGCACACCGGCTTGGCCGGAGGAACCGTGGGTGTGAGCCCCATGGGGGAAGCGCGGGGCCGCCTCTCATATGGTGAGCTCAGCCCACGTCCGGTTCGCAGGCCAGCAGATCCCGCCCGCGCTGCCCGTACCACTCGTAGACGGCGGCACGGACGACGTCGCGTACCTCCTCGGCGACGTCGTCGGCGTACATCTGCTCGCCGTTCTTCTCGGGCAGGTGCTCGGAGGAGTGGACGGTGAAGCTGACGTTGAAGCCTGTGAGGGTCTTGCTCATGGGCTGGGCTCCTCGTCCGGTTCGGATGGCTTGAGGATGAGTGGGCAGCCGTCCTTGTGCCACGTCTCCAGCGTTGTCCCATCCACCCGGCCGAAGATCACCCTCTGGTCGTGCTCGCCGGGGAACGCGAGGCAGGCGGGGCACAGTTCCTCGCGGTGTTTGTCGTCGCTCACGTGGGCTCCTCGTCCGGGCGCACCGGGCCCGCGTCCAGCAGCGCCAGCGCCCGCACGAGCAGCGCCCGGCACAACTCCCGCTCACGTGGATCGGTGATCGTGTCCTCGGGCGGGATGGCGAGGTTCGCGTAGTCCCAGCCGTTCGACGCCCGGTAGAACAGGCCGACCTTGTCGTCATCGGGCGGTTCGGGGATTACTGGCGGCTGGCTCATGTGCTCGTCTCCTCGCTGCTCACCGGGCGCCGCTGGAAGCCTGCGACCAGCGCAGCCAGGGCCGGAGCAGCGCCCCGCACAGCTGCCGTCGCGTGATCGACCAGCGTCTGCTCCATCGGCGACAGCGGACGGCGAGCCGTCAGCGGCGGGGTCTCGTCGTCGTGGCGTTCGAGCTGGTGCCGGGCGCGGTCTGGGTTGGGGTACGGGCGGTACGTCATGCGGTCTGCTCCTTCTTCGGCCGGCCGCCCTTGCGCGCGCGGCGCTCGGCCAGCTCCTGGTCCGCTGCCTCCAGCTCGGCCAGCTCCTGCTCGTCGCCGTGCTCGCGGATGAACGTGCGGACGTGGTCGACGAGGTCTGCGCTGCGGTCAACGCCGTGTCGTTTGGCGGCGGTTCCGTAGGCGTCCCACATGCGGCGGGGGATGCGGAAGCGGGTGGCGAAGGTGTGGTCCGTGTCGTCTGCTGCCATGCCCTTATGTTCCCACACGGATTCGTTGACGTCACCTCTTGTGTGGGTACACGGTTCTGGGTTACTGTGTACCCACAAGGAAACGAACGAGGGGGACCACGATGAGGCGCACAGCGAACGAGACCAGCACCCAGACCCTCACCCGCCTCATCAAGGCCCTCGACGCCAAGCACCCCGTCACCATCACCTACGTCAAGGCCGACGGCACCACCACGGTGCGGACGGTCGAGGCCTACGACATCGTCGTGACCGCAGCCGGAGACATCGTCCTCAAGGCCATGGACCGCGAGACCGGCGAAGCCCGCAGCTTCCGCCTCGACCGCCTCGTCTCCTACACCATCCACCGCACCGCCTACGCGGTCGCCCGCCCGGCCGCCGACGAGCCCAAGCAGCGCACCACCACCGGCCTCGCTTCGGTCACCGTCCTCTACCCCGTCGACCTCCCCACCCTCGCCCGCGTCCAGCTCCTCGCCGACGCGCTGGCTGCATAGGAGACCCACCGCATGAACCACACCGCCACCCAGCTCCCCACCACCCCGGCCGCGCTCGCCGACCACATCCAGGCCGCCAGTGACCGCGACCTCATCCGGGACCTCACCGCCCAACTCGGCTGGACCGTGGCCCGCCCGCTGCTCGCCGCCGCGCACAGCACCGTCGCCGACCGGCTCTGGAACAGCTGACCCACCCCCGCAAGAACGGAACCCACATGACCCACACCCCGCACCCTCACAACGACTGCCCCGACTGCCAGACCCGCGAGACCGAAGCCCGCGAACGCCGTGAGGCTGATGCGGAAGCCAACGAGCGCAGCCACCGCGACAACCGGCAGCGCATCAGCAACCTCGAATACGGCATCGACGCCGCGCTTGAGGAGATCGCCGGCATGGACGAGGGCAGCGACCCGCAGAAGGCCGTCGAGACCGTCCAGCACTACCTGGCCACATACCGGGCCATCCACTGACCCGCTGCCGCGGGCGGCCACACACCGCCCGCGGCCTCACCCCGGAGGACCCCAATGCCGACAGACGACGAGCTGGCCAAGTTCATCGCCGACTGCAACCAGCGCCGCCACGGCCGCCGCAGCTGGCAGGAAGCCGTCCAGGCTGCCGCCCGCCGCTTCCTCGGCGGCAGTGACGACGGCCGGTTCGGCGACGAACTCGACAGCCGCAACGACGCCTGACCCCGCGCACACCGAAGGCCCGCCGTTCCCCGACGCCCATCGGGAACAGCGGGCCTTCCCGCGTGCGCACCCTGCCCACCAGCCTGCGCAACGCCGTTACCATCACACCACAGAAACCGGTAACACCCACAGGAGGCGGGCATGGCCAACCCCAACCAAGAAGCCCGCACCAGCCAAGGCCGCTACACACGCACCCTCGAAAATGCCGAACGCGACACCGAAGCCGCACGCCTCCACGCCCACGGCTGGACCGACGGCATGATCGCCAAAGAACTCAACTACCCCAGCACCAGCGCCGCCCGCGACGGACGCAAGAAGGCCCTCGCCGAAATCCAGCAAGCACCCGCCGCCGAGATCATCGCCCTCGAAGTCCGCAAGCTCGACATGGAACTCGTGCGGCTGGAGCAGCTGGAACGCGACGTCCGCAAGGTTCTGGAGCGCGCTCACGTCACCGTCTCCCACGGCAAAGTCATCACCACCGCCAACCCGGACACCGGCGTCGAAGAGCCACTCCTTGACGACGGCCCCGTCCTCCAGGCCGCCGACCGCCTCGTAAAAATCGAGGACGCCCGCCGGCGCAACGCCGAACGCCGTGCCAAGCTCCTTGGTCTCGACGCCGAGCAGAAGGTCAGCGTGGCGGGGTCCGTGAAGTACGAGGTCGTCGGCGTCGATCCGGCAGATCTCGCGTGACCAGCGAACTCCCGCCGCTCACGCGGCGGTTGAGCTGCAGAAACGATAGAATCGGCAGCAACAACAGACCCCGGCGACTGCGTCAACAGTCCCGGGGCGTGGCCGACCTGAGAGCGCAGATCGACATGACCCAGACTACGTGCAGCGTGCCCGAATGCGAACGGCCGACCAAGGTTCGCGGATGGTGCCGAACCCACTACGACCGGTGGCGCGCCACCGGCACCCCGGGGACTGACCCCGTCGGCGCGTACAGGCGGGAGGGGTGCGAGGTCGAAGCGTGCGAGAGGCCCCATCTGGCCCGCGGATACTGCTCCGTCCACTACGGCCGGGCCAAACGCAAAGGCGACCCCGGCTCTGCCGCCGTCCGCCCCTACGACTCCAGTCGGACATGCTCCATCGACGGATGCGACATCAAGGCGGCAGGGCACGGCATGTGCCGCACCCATTGGGCACGGAAGTGGAGAAGCGGCTCTCCGGGCTCGGCGTACATCAAGCACCTCACCGACCCCGCCGCAAGGAACGAGGCAGGCGAGAAGCGGTGCCCATCCTGCGAGACCTGGCGCCCGCTCTCCGACTACACGAAGTGCGCCTCCACCTCCGATGGGCTCTACAAGCGGTGCAAGATCTGTACGCGAGCCGCCACTCTGTGGAAGTCGTACGGACTGACCTTGGAGGCCTACGACGCTCTACTCGCGGGCCAGGGCGGTGGATGCAGCATCTGCTCGGCGCCGCCGAATACTGCGTACTCGCTGCATGTTGATCACGATCACTCGTGCTGCTCTGCAGGCAAGTCGTCGTGCGGGAAGTGCGTTCGGGGCCTCCTCTGCTCGCCATGCAACACGGCCCTCGGTCTGCTGACGGACGACCCGATCCGGTTCCGTGCTGCCGCGGACTACCTGGAGCGCGACCGTGGCTGACACCGTCGTCAGGTTCGAGCCGCGCGGCACCCATGTCGACCTGCTGCGCTGCCGAGACGCGGAAGTCGCGGCGGTCGGCAGGGCCGGCAGCGGGAAGACCCTGGCGGCCTGCTGGAAGATGCACCTCACGGCCATGCAAGTCCCGAACATGCGCGGCCTCATGTTGCGTGCCACTCACATCAGCTTGACCTCGACCACGTTGGTCACGTTCCAACGCCAGGTCGCAGCGCAGGCTCTGGCAGACGGCAGCGTCCAGTGGTTCGGCGGTTCCAGCAAGGACCCCGCCGCGTTCAGGTACGCCAACGGTTCCACGATCCTGGTGGCGGGCGGCGACAAGCCGGCGAAGTTCCTCAGCGCCGAGCTGGACCGCATCTTCGTGGATGAGGCAGTGGAGATCGGCCTCGACTTGTACGAGACGCTCATCAGCCGCTTGCGTGGCTCGTCGAAGACGTACAAGCAGATCCTGCTGTCCACGAACCCGTCGCACCCAAGCCATTGGATCAAGCGTCGAGCGGACGCCGGGACGCTCCGCATGATCACGTCGACGCACCGGGACAACCCGCACTACGTCAACCGCGACGGCTCCTACACGGAGGCTGGCCGCGAGTACATGGAGAAGCTCGACGCGCTCACCGGCGCCCGGCGGCTGCGGCTGCGCGACGGACTGTGGGTGGCGTCCGAGGGTGTCGTATTCGAGGGCTGGGACGAAAGCGTCCACCTGGTCGACCGGTTCAAGGTGCCGTCCGATTGGACGCGCTGGTGGTCGATCGACCTGGGCTATACGAACCCTTTTTGCTGGCAGGACTGGCGCGAAGACCCGGACGGTCGGCTCTATCTGGTCCGCGAGATCTACATGACGAAGCGGCTGGCCGAGGATCACGCCAAGCAGATCCTGGAGATCATGCGGCAGAACCCGGATGAGCCGCCTCCGCGCGCCATCATCACCGACCACGACGCCGAGGACCGGGCCACGCTGGAGAAGCATCTCGGCATGGGGACCACGGCCGCGAAGAAGACCGTGTCCGACGGCATCCAAGCAGTGCAGTCCCGCCTGAAGACTCAAGGGGACGGCAAGCCCCGCTTGTTCATCATGCGCGGCGGCCTGGTCGAGGAGGACAAGGCACTCCTCGGGTCGGGCCGGCCGACACGGACATCGGAAGAAATCCCGGGCTACGTGTGGGCGGTCAAACCCGGCAGCGCCGCCGGTCTCAAGGAAGAGCCGGTGAAACAGAACGATCATGGCTGCGACTCACTTCGGTACATGTGCGCAGCCCGGGATCTGGTGGGCCGTACGCGGGTGAGGTGGTTGTGACGCTGGCCGCCCGCTTGCCGCAGCATGGACAATGCTGACAGCCCGTCTACCAAGGAGGTCCCGGCGTGAAGAAGACCCTCGCCCGACTCGCCGCGGCCCGCCCACGCCTCAACGCCGCAGCCGCCGCTATTGCTGAAGCCCGCGCCGGCCTCTACACCACTGCCGGCCTCGGCTGCGGGACCGCGAGCGCGTGGGTTACCTGGGGCGTCGGTGCCGGGCTTGCCGGGGCGGCTGTGTCCCTGCTGGTGATGGGCGTCTTGTCCGACAATGAGAAGGGGGCGGCCCGGTGAGGTCTCTACGTGCTCTGAGGAACCGGGCGCCGGTGCCGTTCGTGTCGCGCGGCAATATTCAGATGCCGTGGCGTCAGCCGACTGGTGCTGAGGCGCAGATGCGGGCGATGGGCACGGTGGGGACGCTGTTCGCCATCGTCAACCGGACGTCGAACGCTACGGCGCTGGTGAACTGGCGGCTGTACCGCAAGGCGCCGTCGGGGAAGCCGGAGGACCGTGTCGAGGTCACTCAGCACGCCGCTCTGGATTTGTGGAACAAGCCCAACCAGTTTTTCACCCGCCAGGAGCTGGTGGAGACGGAGCAGCAGCACATCGACCTCACGGGCGAGGGCTGGCTGGTCATCGCCCGCAACAGTCAGCGCTCCTCGATGCCGCTGGAGCTGTGGCCGGTGCGCCCGGACCGGATCGCCCCGGTGCCGCACCCGGTGGACTACATCTCGGGCTACATGTACACGGGCCCGGACGGGCAGCAGATCGCGCTGCGGGTCGAGGACGTCATCCAGATCCGCATGCCCAACCCGCTCGATCCGTACCGCGGTATGGGTCCGGTGCAGTCCGTGCTGACGGAGATCGACGCGTCCCGGTACAGCGCTGAGTGGAACCGCAACTTCTTCATGAACAGTGCGGAGCCCGGCGGGATCATCGAACTCCCCAGCGTCCTGTCCGACCCCGAGTGGGACCAGTTGCAGGCCCGCTGGTCCGAGCAGCACAAGGGTGTCGCGAACGCGCACCGGGTGGCGTTTTTGGAGCACGGCAAGTGGGTGGACCGCAAGTACACGCAGCGGGACATGCAGTTCGCCGAGCTCCGCTCCGTCTCGCGTGACGTCATCCGGGAAGCGTTCGGCGCACCGAAGTTCGTCCTCGGCGATGTCGACGACGTCAACCGCGCCAACGCCGACGCGAGCAAAGCCCTGTTCGCCGAGCAGTTGACGATCCCGCGCCTGGAGCGCTTCAAGCAGGCCCTGAACAACGACCTCCTGCCGCTGTACGGCAAGGACGCTGCCCGCCTGCTGGAGTTCGACTACGACAACCCCGTCCCCCCGGACGCCGCCGCCAAGAACGAGGAGTTGAAGGCGAAGGCCGAGGCCGCCCAACGGTTCGTCGACATGGGCTTCGACCCGAGGTCCGTGGCCGAGGCGCTGGACCTTCCGGAGATGCAGGTCGTAGCGTCCGCGGGCGGCGCCGGGTTGGCGACGCCGCAGCAGCTCGGGGACACCATCCAGTCGATCTACCTGGGCGTGGACACGGTCATCACATGGGAGGAAGCCCGGGAGATCCTCAACCGGGCCGGCGCGGGCCTGGACTTGTCGGTGAAGGCGCCGGCGACGATCCGCCGGGTCTCGCGCGGCGGCCAGCAGCAGCCTGAGGCGCCCGCGGCGATTCCGGCGGCTCGACTCGATCTGCATCACCATGTGCCGTACGCGCTGCCTGCCGGCCGCACCCCGTCGTACAACCGGGTGCTCGACCAGCCACGTGGTGAGGTTCGGGCGCAGGACGACGACGCGGTGGAGCAGGTGCGGGAGCAGTTCGATGACGCGCTCGCGGCTCTGCTGGAGGCGTGGGGGCCGGTGGCTGAGGCGCAGTATGAGGCGCTCGGCGAGCAGATTGAGGCTGCCGTGGATGCTGGGGATACGGAGGCGCTGGCCACGCTGGTCGTGGACTCCAGCGAGTCGACGCGGGTGCTGAGGTCTGCGCTCGCCGACATGGCCGAGACCGCGGCTGCGCAGATGGCTTCGGAGGCCGCCGAGCAGGGTGTGAAGGTGAAGCCGCCGAAGATCGACAAGGCGTTGCGGAACGCGTTCGGCAGCGAGTTGGTGGAGATCGCTGTGGTGACGGCGTCTCTACTGTCGGCGGATGTCGCGGCGTCGGCAGGGCGTGAGGCGCTGCGACTGCTCACGCCGGGTGCGGTGGGGCGTGAGGTTGCGGAGAAGGTGGGCGGGTTCCTGCGGGGGCTCAAGAACTGGTACCGCCGCGACCAGCTCGGCGGGGCGCTGCACCGCGCGCAGAACACCGGTCGTCTGGCCACCCTCGCTGTGGCGCCGAAGGCTGTGTACGAGGCCACGGAGAAGCTCGACGGCAACACCTGCCGCCCGTGCGCGGATATTGATGGCGTCCAGTTCGAGGACCTCGACGCGGCGCGGGCGGCGTATGGGGCGGGCGGCTACCAGCAGTGCGAGGGCGGGATCCGCTGCCGAGGAACGGTCACAGCCGTATGGGAGTGAGTGAAGGCAGCGCCGGTATCACCCGGGCCAGCCACGAGCCGGGCCGCGTCGAGGAGTTCGGGTGTGGCGCGCGGCTCGACGGCTTTGGGCCGGAGGATGTCGCGCAGCAGGTCGAGGGTGGCGGGCTCGGCGGCGATCTCCTGGACGGGATCGAAGCGCACGACGACAAGGTCACTCACGGGGTCTCCTTGATGCCGAGTTCGTGTTCCAGCTCGCTGATCCGCTTCGCCATCGCATCCCGCTCCGCTGCCAATTCGGTGCGGGACAGGGCCGGATCGGTGGTGACGAACCGGTACACGCCGAACCCGACCAGAGCGAGCGGCCAGAACACGGTGGCGAGGACCGCGCCGACGACGACCTCAACTCTGTCCCACTCGTTGAACTCCTTGACCGCGTCGGCACGGAAGAAGCGCATCTCCGCGTTCTGCTCGGCGCGCTTGTCGATGGCCCGGGCGCGGAGCCGGGCGTAGAGATGCCGGGCGCCGAAGAGGGCGACGGCCAGGTAGGCGAGGACGCACCCGATGGCGATCACGTCGGCTCCTCCGTCCACCGGAGATCCCGGATGCTGTGTCCCAGCACCGCATCACCGAACCGGTCCCTCGGCAGATACACCTTCGACTGCGGATAAGCGCGCCACCGCTCCAGGTTGAACGTGCACACGGCGTGAGCGCCTCGGTGGTCCGGGTCCGGCTCGTAGCGCACCGGCCAGCGGGCCACCAGCCGCCGCGCATACCAGCGCCGGGCGTGGCGCTTCTTCCACATCTGCCACGTCGACGCGGGGACCTCGTAGGTGACGCGGTCGCGTGCGGTGAACGTCTCGGGCGGCAGTTCGTCGGCGAGGACTGCCGCCTTCAGCTGGTACACCATGTCGCCCCAGATGTGCTCCCGGATGGAGGCGTCGACTTCGAGGTTCAACTCCGCGTTGACGACCTGCTGTAGGGCGTAGCGCTTGAAGGTGAGGGCCACCTCGGAGGAGATGAGTTCGTTCGGGTCAAGCACTGGGCTGCTCCTCTGTCGTGGCGGCGGCGACTTCGCGTAGCAGCCGCGCGTACATCACCCGCTGATCCAGCCCCGGCTCGGTCTCCCCGCGTTCCCACCGGGACACCGTCATCTGCGACACCCGCAGCACCCCGGCGAAGTGCTCCAGCGTCACCCCGGCCGCCTGTCTGATCCGGGCCCGCTCAGCAGGCGGCGGAAGCTGCCCGGCGCGTACACGCCCGGCCAGTTCTTCGGCCCGCGCAGCGTCATCACCCTGCACAGTGTTTGCCTTCATGCATCGAGATGCTACGTGAATAGAGACAATCATGCACCCACTCCGACGGAATTCGATAACGCTCACGTTAGAGAAATGGGAGATGCGTGATACAGAAATGGTAAAGCATCGTTACCGCAGGTCAGATGCGGTGCTGGGGCCGCCCGGTAGTGCACAATGGCCCTGCCTGGCAATTACCGAAAGCCGGATTCGGCGAATATCTGCCAGCGCCAGAACGGGCGGAAGGGAGCGGGCGTGAGCAGTCGCATCGACTCTCTCCTGATTCGCGCCCAACCGGCATCCGCTCGCCAGGGAAGCCGGGGCGCCGCCGTTCGCACCCGCGCTGTCCGGGCCGCCCGTGAATTGCACGAACTTCCCCAGATAACCGGACAGTTGGGGCCGTTCCGCCGTAAAATGATCACAAGAGTACCCCCGCGAGTGTGCAACCACTCCGGGGGCGTGACCGACTGTGTAGGAGTCGATATGACCCACGTTACCCCTGCCTGCGCGCGCCCGACGAAGATGTACCCCGAAGGGCGGACCGGGACCCCGGCGGGCTACGGCGCTCACCGAGGAGCCGGAGAGAGTGCCTGCGCCGCATGCGTTGCGGCCCACTCCGGCAAGCTCAAGGCCCGGCGTATCCAGCTGGCCGAGCAGGGCGTTGACGTCAACGTCTCTAACCGCAAGCACTACCAGGCGAACCGCGAGGCCCTCAACGAGCAGCGTCGCGCCGCCTATAGGGAAGACCCAGCCAAGTCCATCGCTCGAACTCGCAAGTGGGCCGTAGAGAACCCCGAGAAGGCGAAAGAGATTGGCCGCCGTTACGAATCGGCGAACCGCGAGGCGCGCCGGGAACAGCACCGCGAATGGGTCCGCGAGAACCCCGAGAAAGCGAAGGCGTGGCGAGTTAGCAAGGCTGCGGTAATTCGCGAAGCAAAGAACCGACCATGCCTCGACTGCGGGATCCAATACCCGTATTACGTGATGCAGTTCGACCACCGCGATCCCGCGAAGAAGCTGTTCACCATTGGAAACCGTGGGGCGCTCAAGACGCTGGAAGTTCTGAACGCTGAGATCGCGAAATGCGATGTCGTATGCGCGAACTGCCACATGGAGCGCACGCATGGCCTAATCGGCCGCCAGAGGAGACGCCATGCCGAACACGCCTAGCAGCGTGCGCCCTGCCGTGCCAGGTCCTGGCGGGAGCCAGGACTGGTACCGCATCAAGAACGCCATGGACGCGGGCGGGTCTCCAGTAGCGGAGATTCGAATTTATGGGGACATTGGCTCGTGGGGAATTACTGCCGCGCAATTCGTGGAGGAACTCTCCGCGATTGACGCGCCGGAAATTATGTTGAACCTTTCGAGCCCTGGCGGAGACGTGTTCGACGGGCTCGCGGTCCACAATGCACTCCGCTCCCACCGAGCCAAGGTCATCGTGCAGGTTGACGCACTCGCCGCGTCCATCGCGTCCGTCATCGCAATGGCCGGGGACCGGATCATTGCCGCCCCCCATTCACAGTTCATGGTACATAACGCGCAAGGAGTTACTGCGGGCGAGGCATCCGAGCTTCGCGAATACGCGGATTTCCTTGAGCGGCAATCTGACAATATCGCCGCCGTTTATGCAGAGCGCGCGGGCGGCACCGTCAAGCAGTGGCGCAAGCTCATGGACGCCACTACCTGGTTCTTCGCCGACGAGGCAGTGGCGGCGGGCCTAGCGGACGAGGTTGGCAAGCCCGAGCGGCAGACGGAGGACGACCGGGCCATCGCCGCCGCTTGGGACCTCAGTGTCTACAACTACGCGCACGAGCGGCGTGAGGACGCACCCGCCCCGCTCATCGAGGCCGAGGCACCGCCCGCCACTTCGCCTGCCCCGGTCGTTGAACTGCCCGCGTTCGACCCGGCCGCTTTCCGCGCCGCCGCCACCGCAGCCCTCGACCCGATGCCCGGCTACCAGCCCGAGCACCTGCGGTCGCTGATGGCCGGTGTTGCCGGTGACGCACCCGCAGCACCCGAGCCGGTCCGGCCAGCTGCACCGTACGTGCCGCGCCCCGTCGACCAGGCGCCCGCCGCTGACCCGCAGGAAGTTGCGGTCGGCTGCTTCCGCTCCCTGTTCGCTGGCGTCGCCAACGACGCGCCCGCCGCACCCCCGCCTGCCGCGCCCGCCCCCACAGCCGAGGCCCCGCAGACGGTGTACGTCCCCGAACCCCCGCCGCCCGCCGGGCAGGTCGTCGCCGACTACCTCCGCGCCGTCATGACCGACGTCGCCAACAACGCACCCGCCCCACCCGGGGCACCCCAGCCCGAGCCTCTCGTGCCCGAGCCGGTCCAAGCCATCGATCCATCAGCAGTACGACGTGCCCTTTGGGAGGCAGAGCTATGACCGCAACCGCTACCCGGGGGCGCGCCGACATCATGTCCGGCATGCGCCGCCGCATGGTCCTTCGCGCCGGGTTCGACCCGCGCCAGGTCGGCAAGGCCTACAACCGTGTTGCCGAACCGTCGGCCCCGGCAGGCGGGATGGACCCGGAGCGCCTGGCTATCCCGACCAACCAGGCGGCGCTGGAGGAGATGCTCGGCGACTCGGCGAAGATGCAGAAGGTCTTCGCGCAGCCGGAGGCGTTCGGCGAGTTCATCACGAACTACGCCCGCAACACCCACGCCCGCGATCTGTCGATCGCGACGCAGGTCAAGGAGCAGACGGAGCAGATCCTTGCGAACTGGCTGCGGGAGAACCAGCCCGAGGGTGTCGACCGGATCGACCTCACGCCGAAGGCCGTCGTTCAGACCGGCAACGCCCGCAACCACATCCACAACCCGCGGGCGATGGGTGCCGTCCTGGACCGGGAGTTCACGAACTCGGCGGAGTACTTCCGGACGATCTGGCACAACGCGAACCGCACCGCGGACATGCAGGCGAAGCTCACCCGCGTCCGCAACGCCTTCTCCAGCACGGTCCCAAGTGAGGGCGGGTTCCTGATTCCGGAGGTCCTCCGGTCGGAGCTTCTCGCGGTGGCGCTGGAGCAGTCCGTCGTACGGCAGCGCGCCCGCGTCATCCCCATGGAGACGCTCCGGGTCCCGTTCCCGGCCATCGACGCCACCAGCAACGTCAGCTCCGTGTACGGCGGCGTGGTCGGCTACTGGACCGAGGAAGGCGCCGCACTCACCGCATCACAGGCCGCGTTCTCCCGCATCGTCCTCGACGCCAAGAAGCTCACCGCGTACACCGAGGTCCCCAACGAGCTGATCTCCGACTCGGCGATCTCGTTCCAGGCCTTCCTCGACCAGATCTTCCCCGAGGCCCTCAACTTCTACGAGGACCTCGCGTTCCTCAAGGGGACCGGCGTCGGCGAACCCCAGGGCGCCCTCTCCACCGGCAACACCGCCATCGTCCCCGTCGCCAAGGAATCCGGGCAGGTCGCGGACACCATCGTGTGGGAGAACATCGTCAAGATGTACGCCCGCATGCTCCCCGGCAGCCTGGACCGGGCGGTGTGGGTCGTCTCTCCGGACACGTTCCCCGAGCTCGCCACCATGGCCCTCTCCGTGGGCACGGGTGGCTCGGCGATCTGGCTGAACAACGGTGTCGCCGGGCCGCCGATGACGATCCTCGGACGGCCGGTCATCGTCAGCGAGAAGGCCCCCGGCCTCCTCGGCGACCAGGGTGACATCAGCTTCGTCGACTTCGGGTTCTACCTGATCGGCGACCGGCAGGTCATGTCCGCCATGAGCTCGCCGCACTTCAAGTTCCAGAACGACCAGACCGCGTACCGCATCATCCAGCGCGTCGACGGCAAGCCGTGGCTGCAGTCCGCGGTGACGCCGCAGAACAACGGTGCCCCGCTTTCGCCGTTCGTTCAGCTGGCAGCCCGCGCCTGATCCGCCAGCCCTGGCAGGCAGTAACGCCCCTGCCAGGGCCTGATCCGCAGAGGCAATCAACCCCCTCAAGGAAGGCACCACGATGGACGGCTTGGGCCGAGTTTTCAACGTCATCGCCATCGGCGACGACGTGTACGTCCCCCTCAAGGACGCCGCAGCAGTGTCCTTCGTCTGCACCCTCGCAGCCGGTGACACGTTCACCGTCACCTCCGCAGCCAGCGCAGGCGGCTCCGGCGCCGCGGTCCTCGCGACCGTCGACCACTTCTACGACAGCACCGGCACCGGCGGCGCCTGGTCGAAGGTGACGCAGGCCGCCGCCTCGACGGTCGTCAACAACGGCACCGCCGGCCACGACTGCAGCGTGTTCACGATCAGTGAGGCGGAGCTGCCCGCGGGCCACACGCACGTCAAGGTCGCCTCCACGTCGACCGGCACGGTGGTGGCGATTCTGCACGACCTCAAGGTGCAGCGTGCGCCTGAGAACCTTCCGGCTCTGGTCTGAGGGGGCTGACTCATGAGCGCTCTCATGCAGGCGGCTCAGCTGCGCCTCATCAACCTCGGCCAGCGGGCATCCAAGTCGACCGGAACTCTGGCGGCCACGACGGTGCCTCTGTTCACGGTCGCGGGCGGCCGGGTCGGCATCACGGCGATCTACGGATATGTGGGTACGGCGATCTCGGTCGCCAACTCCTACAAGCTCGTCAGCAACCCGACGACCGGCACGACCATGGACCTCTGCACGGCCACCGACCTGGGCACGAACGACACCCCGGCCGGTGCGGTCCTGTCGATGACCAGCCCGGCGGCGGCGATCACCGGCGGCTCCAACACCGCTGTCTCAACAGTGTCGCTGTCGGGCATCGTGCCGATTCCGGTCGGGCAGATCGAGTCGGTGTCGGCCGGTACGGACGGCGAGATCACGTGGGTGGTCTTTTGGATCCCCCTCGATGACGGCGCCACGTTGGTGGCCGCCTGATGGCCCTGTGGGTGTGCAGCGGGAAGGCGGGCTGCAGCACGAAATACGCGGTCGGCCTGTCCCGCTGCCCCCGCTGCCACAACACGGAATTCCACGAGGACGGAGACCCCATGGCGAAGATCAGCCGCCACGGCGGGGCCAGCGACGACACCCTGCCCGTGGCCGAGGAACGCGAGCACCCCGGTACGGGCGCGCCGATGCAGGCCGTCGAGGGCGACGAGTTGACCGGGGATGGCTCCGGTGAGGCGCTCCCGCCGGTGCCCGATGAGGCGTACCCGCCTGACGCTGTACCGCTGGAGGGAGGTGACGAGTCATCGCCTGGCAGCAGCTCATCAGCATCTACCGATCCGCAGCCGACGAACTCCGAGCCGAGCGAGACACCGACCCCGTCGCGTGCCCGCAAGACGGCGAGCCGCTCACGCAAGGGCCAGACGGACAACTCTTCTGCAGGTTCGACGGCTTCAGACCAGACGGAAGCTACGTCGGAGACCGCTGAGGGCGGCGAAGGCACGGACGGCGCCAATGCCTAAGGGCGTGTACGAGAGTGAACTCCGGGGCCGCTACGCGCGGACCCCGGAGCTCCGTGCGCGCGTGTCTGACACAGCCCGAGCGCGGAGCCACGGCGGCGTGGGCACGGGCGCGTACTCGTCATGGGGCGCAATGAAGAAGCGGTGCCTCAACGTGAAGCACCGTGGCTACCCGCTGTATGGAGGCCGGGGCGTGACGGTCTGCCTGCAGTGGCTCGGTTTCGCTGGCTTCCTCGCCGACATGGGGCCACGTCCGGACGGCATGACGCTGGAGCGCATCGATCCGAACGGCAATTACGAGCCTGGAAACGTCAGGTGGGCGACCGAGCCCGAGCAGGCACGCAACCGGCGTAGCACCAAGCTCACGTTCGCTGACGTGCAGCAGATCCGGTCCCGCGCAGGAGTGATGCGGCACAAGGACATCGCTGCCGAGTTCGGGATATCCCGCTCACACGTCGGAGAGATCATCCGCGGCAAGAAGTGGGCTGAGGAGGTGTCGGTATGAGCGCCTTCCGGAACAACGAGCTGTTCAGGGCCGCCGGTCTGACCCTGAACAGCTCAACCGACCACGTCACCGCAGGAACCACCAACGCCACAACCGGACGCGCAGGCCCGATCGACATCTCCCGCGTCAGCAGCGGCCTCCTGGTCGTGACGGTGGCGAACGCGCCGACCGGCACAAACCCGACGCTGGCTGTGTTCTTCGACGTCCTCGACGCGACCGGCAGCACGTGGGTGCAGACGTCGGCTGCAACGTCCGTGGGTGGGGCGCTGCTGACGTCGTCGGGCTACACCTACGGCCTGATCAACAACGGCTATGTGCTGACGAACCAAGGCCGCATCCGGTGGGCGGTCGCCGGCACCGACACCCCGACGTTCACCGGCGTGTCCTTCTCCATCCACGGCCGGCCGTAACCCGCACGACGACGAGACCTGAGAGGAGGTGACGAGAGATGGGCGTCTGGTTCGCGACGCGCGAGGACGTAATGCGCGCCCCCGACTCCAAACTCACCGCGCGCAACAACGCGCAGATCGACCGTGCTCTGGAGTCGGCGAGTCGTGGCATCGAGGACCTGTGCCACCGCACCTTCGCTCCGGTGACGGCTACCCGTTACTTCGACTGGCCGGGCTCCCAGAACGGCACGTCGTGGCGGCTGTGGCTGGACGACTCGGAGCTGATCTCCGTCACCACCCTGTCGTCCGGCGGTACCACGATCGGCGCGACGGACTTCTTCCTGGAGCCCAACCGGTCCGGGCCTCCGTACAACCAGCTGGAGATCGACCTCAGCGGCCCGGCCTCGTTCGGCGGCGGCGCCACCCATCAGCGGGACATCACCGTCACGGGGCTGTGGGGCTACCGCAACGACGAGACGACGGCCGGCACGCTCGCGGAGGCTCTGGACGCCTCAGAGACGGGCATCGACGTGAGCCCAGCCACCTCGGCCGCGGTCGGCGTCGGTTCGGTCCTTCGCGTCGACTCGGAGCGGGTGCTCGTCACCGGCCGGACGATGGCGGACACGGGCCAGAACCTCGGCGCGAACCTCGACCAGCAACTGAAGACAGTCACCGTGCCCGTCGCGGACGGCACGACGTTCGTGGTCGACGAGGTGATCCTCATCGACGGCGAGCGGATGCTGATTGTCGACATCGCAGGCAACAACCTGATCGTGAAGCGGGCGTGGGACGGCAGCCCCATCGCCGCCCACACCACCGGCGCTGACGTCTACGCGCTGCGCACCCTCACGGTGCAGCGCGGCGCGCTCGGAACGACCGCGGCCACGCATGACTCCGGGGCGAGCGTGCAGCGGTGGGACCCGCCCGGCCTGGTCCGGGACCTGGCCATCGCCGAAGCCCTGAACCAGGTCACCAACGAGTCGGCTGGCTACGCCCGCACCCGAAAGACCGGCGACGGCGGCACCAGCGAGAAGGCCAAGGCCGGCCAGGATCTCCCGGACCTGCGGGACCGGGTCTACAACTCGCACGGACGCAAGGGCCGGGTGAGATCGGTATGAGCCTGGAGATCAGCTTCGAGGGCCCCCTGTTCGACGGGCGGGCCGCGCGCGCCATGCAGGACGCCGCAGACGACGCGCGCGAGGACATCGCCGAGTTCGCCGAAGAACGCGTCCTCACCCTGACGGGCGGCTACTTCCGCAACCCGACGGGCTACTACGAGTCCCGTATCGAAACCACCCGCGTGAGCTCCGAGGTGTCCCTCGTCCACGACAACGACGTGGTCTACGGGCCGTGGCTCGAAGGTGTGGGCACACGTAACCGGCCACGGCCGGGCTTCCCCGGGTATGGGCACTGGCGGCAGACGAAGCAGCTCGTCCAGGCCCGCGGCCTGCCAATCGCTGAGCGTGCCGTGCAGCGGCATCTCCCTGAGATGAGGGGATGACGATGGCCCTCGACATCCTCAGCATCCTCGACAAGGCCACCTCGCACGCGTCGGCATCTGGCTACTTCGAGTTCGTCAACGGCCACGAGCCCATCAGCGCGCCCTCGACCGGCGGCCTGACCGCGGCAGTGTGGGTCGACAGGGTCGTACCGGTCCGGTCGTCCGGGCTGGCGAGTACGTCGGCGCTCCTGGTCCTGAAGAACCGCCTGTTCACGGTGGCGCAGCGCGAGCCGATCGACGCGATCGATCCCGAGATGGTGGCCGCCGCCGACGCTCTGTGCGCCACCTATGTCGGAGATTTCACCCTCGGCGGGCTGGTCCGGCAGGTCGATGTGCGCGGCATCCACGGGCAGCCGCTGGAGGTTCGGGCGGGCTACATCCAGCAGGACGGAACGCGGTACCGCGTCATGGACATCACCGTGCCCTGCATCGTCAACGACCTTTGGGAAGAGGTGGCGTAGGTGGCCAAGCAAAGCGGGCTCGGGGACGGGCTCATCGTCGACGGCACCAACCTGTCTGGCGATACAGGGTCGCTCGGCCGGATCGGTGGCGGCCCCAACCCGCTCACCGTCACCGGCATCGACAAGGGCGCCTTCGAACGCATCGGCGGGCAGCGCGACGGCGGAATCGACTGGAGCTCCTGGTTCAACCCGGCGGCCGGCCAGGCGCACGCGAAGCTGTCGACGCTGCCCCTCACTAACCGGCTCATCACCTACCAGCGGGGCACCACGCTGGGGAAGCCTGCCGCGTGTCTGGTCGGCAAGCAGATCGACTATGCGCCGACCCGCGGTGACGACGGGGCGATGACGATCGCAGTGCAGTCCCTGTCGAACGGCTTCGGTATCGAGTGGGGCGAGCAGGTCACGCCCGGCATCCGTACCGACACTGCGGCCACGAGTGGGACCGGGGTGGAGTTCGGCTACGACGGCGAGGACTACCTGCTCCTTCCGGGGGCGTCGGGCGACTACGCGTCCACTCCGGACGCCGCCAGCCTGGACGTCGTCGCCGACATCGATCTGCGGGTTCGGGTGGCGCTGGCGGACTGGACGCCGGCGGCTGAGTCCACCTTGATTGCGAAGTACACGGCGACCGGCAACCAGAGGTCGTACGCGCTCGCGGTGACCACGGCGGGCGCGCTGATCTTCCGCTGGAGCGAGAACGGGACCGCTGAGAAAACGGAGACGTCGTCGGCGGATCTGAGCGCCTTGGCGGCTGGCGCGACGACGTGGGTGCGGGCCACGCTGGACGCGGATGTCGGCGGCACCGACGCCACGGTGAGCTTCTACACCTCGGACGACGGGGTGACGTGGACGGCGCTCGGCACACCGCAGGCGGTCGGCGCGGTCACGAGCATCTTCGCGTCGACCGCGGTCCTGGAGTTGGGCGGGCAGACCCTCGGCACGGTCAACCGGGCGACCGGGCGGATCTTCCGGGCGCAGGTCCTGTCGGGGATCGGCGGGACGTCGGTGGCAGCCCCGATTGCGGGCACGGCGGGGATCACGGATGCGACGCCGCGGACGTGGACGGTCAACGGTGCTGCGTCCCTCAGCAGCCGCACCCGGTTCGGGCTCCAGGCCTATCTCCAGGTGCTCAGCTTCACCGGCACGGACGTGACGATCAAGCTGCAGTCGTCGGCGGACAACGGCGGCACGGACGCCTACGCGGACGTCACCGGCGGCGCATTCACCCAGGTCACCGCAGGGCCAACGTCGGAGCGGATCGCTACGTCGTCGGCGCTGGAGATCGAACGCTATCTGCGGGTGGCGACCACCACGACCGGCGGGTTCACCGAGCTGTCGTTCGTCGTCGTGGCCTGCGTGAACCTCACAGAAACGGACTTCTGACATGCGCCCCTTGAACAGGATCACGCCGGTCGGCGCACCGTCCGACTACCAGACCTACTCGATCACTTCGCCGCCGGACCGGCAGGTGAAGGCGGCATGCGAGCGGGCCGGGTGCGTGGGATGGCGGCACGGCTGGCAGTCCGTCATCGACGAGAGCACGGCGTGCGGCGCGACGGGCACGGGCCCGCTGTGCGCCTGGGCTGCGGCGGGTCGGATGCCGTGTGGCACCTGCCAGGCGACGTACATCCGGCAGCGGTCGGGGCGCACGTTCCGGGAGCAGAAGACCGGGGCCGGGCTGACGGTCTTCAGCTTCGAGTCGGGGCAGCGGTGCTTCGCCGAGCATCAGACGCGGCCGGAGATCTACGCGGTACGCGGTGGGGACTACCGGGAGATCACCGGTCCGACGAGGACGCACCAGCGGGCGACCGACTGGCAGGAGGACTTCGGGGAGCACCAGTTGCGCCTCGTCGACCTGCGGCAACGCGGCTAAGGCCTAAACAGACAGAAAGGCGTAAACCATGGCAAAGGAAAACGGCCTCGGCTGGACCGGAATGTCCATCGACGACAGCGGCGGCACCCTCCGAGACATCCGCAACGACCTCACCAACATCCAGTTCGCCACCCCGCGTGCCGAGCAGAACGTCACCGGCATCGACAGGTCCGCGATGGAGCGCATCCTCAACCTCGCCGACATGTCCTTCACCGGCAACGGCGTCTTCAACGACGCCTCCAACATGTCGCACGACGTGTTCAAGACCGTCCCCAGCACCTCTGTGGCCCGCGAGTTCTCCCTCAACGTGTCCGGGCAGATCCTCGGCACCGCCCCCACCTGCACCCTCCTGTTCACCGACTACGCCCTCACCCGCGGCGACGACGGCGCACTCACCTTCTCCGTGCCCGGCGTCCTCGCCAACGGCGCGGTCCCCACCTGGACCACCTGAGAAAGGCGCGCCCTCATGGGATACCGGCCGAAGCGCAAGATCTACACGCTCGAATTCGAGGACCCCGAGTTCAACGGGCTCGAAGTCAAGATCCGCGGTCTCAACACTGGCCAGATGCTCGACATCGACACCGCCCGCGACGACGGAGACGACGCGGCCATTCTCGGCATGCTCCAACTCATGGCCGACCAGCTCCTTGAGTGGAACGTCGAAGACGACGACGGGCAGCCCGTACCGGCCACCTTCGAAGGCATCCGCACCCAGGAGCTCGCCTTCAACTGGGCGATCATCGACGCCTGGCAGAACGCCGTCGCCGGAGTGTCCGCCCCTTTGGACGGCGAATCGACCGATGGCGATCCGCTCCTGGCGGCGTCGATTCCCATGGAAACGCTGCCACTTCCCCAGGAGAACTCAGCCGTGCCCGCCTGATCCTCGGGCTCCTCGAACGGTTCCCGGGCTACACCCTGACCACCCTGCTGGCGGAAGACCCCGAACTCCTCCGCCTGCTCAACATCGAACGACGCGGCATGCCTGAGGGAGGTGACGGCGGTGGGCAATGACATCGAGATCCGCGTACGGGTTACAAACCAGACCGCGGGCGGACTCACCGCCGTCAACCGGTCCATGCGCGACCTGCGGGGCAACGCCCGCGACGCGGGACGCTCCCTCGACGGACTGACACGCTCAGCCCTCGCCGCAGCCGCAGCTCTCCAACTGGTGGACTCCCGCGCCCGAGCCGCATCCAGATCCATGCAGGACCTGCGCGACAATTCCACCGCAGCATCCTCAGCAATGCGCGGCCTGCGAGACGGCACAAACAGCACGAACAACAGTCTCCGCACCCTCAACACCCGCGCGCAGACCGCGAACACCCGCCTCGGCGACCTGTCCAGCAGCACCCGCGCGCTGCGCTCCGACACCGACGATCTCGACGGCAGCATGCGGCGCCTCACAGGCACGCTCGGCGGCCTGCGGGGCAACCTCGGCACGATCCGCACCTCCAGCAGCAACGCCGACAGCGGCATGCAAGGGCTGAGGAAGGCGGCGCTGCTGCTGTCCCCGGCGCTGATCCCAATCGCAGCCGCGGCGACTCCGATCGCAGGAAGTCTCCTCGCTGCAGGCGCAGCGATCGGCGTGTTCGGCCTGGCCATCGGCGGACAGATCGCCGACCTGGCGAAGGCCGCGGAGGCGGAGAAGAAGTACAAGGAAGCCGTCAAGGAACACGGGAAAACGTCGGAGGAGGCAGGGAAGGCAGAGAAGGCCTACCTGACGCAGGTCAAGCAGATGGACCCGGCCACCCGCCGCGCGGCGGCCGCGTTCTCCGTGTTCAAGGACACGTACAAGCAGTGGACCCGGGACGTCGCGGGCGACACCATGCCGGTCGTCACCAAGAGCTTCGCCGTGTTCGGCGGGCTGCTGCCGAAGTTGGCCCCGCTGGTGCGCTCCACGAGCGGCGAGCTGGACCGGCTGATGACGGTCCTGGCCGGCGGAGTCAACTCGGCGGGCTTCGACCGGCTGATGGGCACGTTCTCGGAGTTCGCGTCGGGCGCCCTGTCGAAGGCCACCGACGGGCTCGTGCGGTTCATGCGCACCATGTCGGGCGGCGCCGGATCGGGGCCGATGTCCGAGTTCCTGGCGTACGTCCGGG